>JAZKGK010000324.1:0-9988 GCA_040385915.1 Bacteroidota bacterium | reverse complement strand
AGGCAGCCACCAGCACCGGCAAGGCTAATAGCGCATACCCCACAAACGACTCTTTTAATACAGGAGAAAAGAGAAAGCCCAAGCCGCCAATGAAGAGTGCCAGCGTAAAATAGAGCAGTGCGTCGTCGATGCCGCTTCGGTAATGGTGCTTGGTGCGAATGAAAAACTCCAATGCCAGCAGCGTACCGACACCATATAATAGAGATAAAATCCCAATTACGCTTTCGGTATGGGAGGAATCCAGTAGGGACGAAAAGAGGAGGGAAGTCAGGCTTATAGCACAGGTAGTCAGAAATGCCGTAAATACAAACAGGCCAATGCGGATGAATAGGTTGGGCGTATAAAAGGCCGACGGGTAGCGGGCGGCAATGACCTGATACTGTTCTTCACTCAACCACCATTTTTTTCGCCACCGGCTGGTCAATTCCTTGATATCTAATGCGTCGAGCCAGTCAGGTTGGTATGCTTTCATGGGTATTTGATGAATGAAAGAGTATGGGTAAGGAGCTATTGGCCGCGGACTATCAACCGTAGGCTATCCACTTTCCTTGATCCATTTTTTGTAGTTGAGGAAGAAATAGATAACGCCGCCACAGGACAGGATAAAGTAGAGCATCGCAAAGCTAAACTCATTCACGGTATCGGAGCGGAAAATGAGGTAGGTGAGGCCAATGTACCCATAAATAACGGCTATGAGCATAAACCAGAAAGAAGCTGACCGGCGGGCATACGTAAGGAAGCCGTAGCAGAGCCCTGCCAGCAAAAAAGCGAAAAGCGGCCACTGGGCATCTATAATAAATAACCCCGCCAACGTGGCAATGAATAGCAGGTTTGCTGCAAAATTAAGGTAAGTAAAAGTGAAATGCTTTTTGATGTTCTGCGAACCGAGATACCAGCCGGTGGCGACTAAGCCAGCACCCAAAGCCAGTGCCATATAAATGAAAGTAGGTTCCGAAAAATCGTTGTTTTCTAATATGTCCAGTGGTGTTACCGACACGCCTACCCAGGAAGCCAGCGCTGTCAAGGCAAGCGAAAGTACGCCCCGATGATCGAAATAGTAGGCCAGCAAAAAGAATAAAACGGCTGGCAAAAAAGTAACCAGGCCGTAGCGGGTGCCAAAAATATTGTACTGAAATTGTAGGTAACCCTCCAGCGTCAGGAAGGTAAGACAGCCCAAAAGCAGGATATAGCCCGCAAAAGCCGAAGTAGGCTGTACTTGCGTGATAGAAAAAGAAGGCTGGTTTCGGTAAGCGTAATAAAAACACGTAAAAGTGACGACTCCAATGAGTGCAATGATGGCCTGATGGCCTATTGTATCAATATTTTGGTAGATCAGTAAGCCTGCACCACTACTGAACAATAATACCCCCAGATATAATACAGTCTTCAATTCCCAACTTAGTGACAGGGGCTTATTTGCCTCATATTGAGTGAAAAAAGCATATTGCTCGGAGGTAATCGAACCCTCGCTAACTAATCGATCTAATAGATTGTGTCCCATGTCATCAAAACTAAGATTTTAATAAAATATGGAACATTTATTGAAAATGGACGCATAGATTTTGAAAAATTACATAACTCCCGAACAATATACGGACTCACGCTTGGCAACAAAATTTTTCAAAGGACTTTTTTGATAAATTTACTATTGCCAAAGAGGGCTAGACAAAATGAAAGACAGGAAATTTAAATTTAAGGACCTGAAAGTATATGGGTCCACAGAGTGGCTGGCAGACGGCAAGAAAGTCTATCGGCAAGCGTTTGATCGCAGTGAGACTACCTATGTACATTGTGAACTTTCTTTTTACAACAAGCTTTTTGACGAAGAAGATTGGAACACGTATTTGCGAGTCCGGTGCGTGAAGCTGCATACCGATGGTACAACCACCGAAATTTGCGTGCTTGACGAAAACAAAACCGTAAGCAAAGAAGAAAACGTGTTCACGTCTTTTGGCGGTTGGGGAGCCAAGAAGCCAGGCTCCTTCTGGAAAAAAGGAGACTACCAGTGGGAGGCCTATATCGACCACGAATTGGTGGGCGTTCAGCCTTTCTACATCGAAGAGGTAGGCCTGGTAACCAAGGAAGCCAATCCATATTTTGCTATTAAATCGTTGCGCTTGTTCGAAAGCCCTGGTCAGCCAGTGCCAGTAGAGCAGCGGAAATATTATACCCAGTTTCAGGCCGATAAAACCAAATATATCTGGTTGGAAATGGTGATTGATAGCCCATTACAAGCGCCATGGCATTGCGAAACATCCGTTAATTTCTTTAACAGCACGAAGCACTTCGTAGGTACGCACAGCCAAATGCAACTGATCGATACCAGTGTCCAAAAAGGCGAGGTGGTCATTACTTTGGGCTGGGGTTCTGATCGGGCTGGAACGTGGCACAAGAATCACTATACGGCAGAGCTGGTTTTTATGAACCAACTTATTGCAACCGTCCCTTTTGAAGTAGGCACTGAGTTTTCGGAAGGTGAAAATCGCTCTGGAAATAGCTTGCCAGTAACACATCCATTTATCTCACACCCGATTAGCGCACCCAAGGAAGAAACCCTGGATGAAGTAATGTCGGATTTGAATGGGATGATTGGCCTGGAAAGCATCAAGCAACAACTGACTGACTATACCGACTATCTTCGGTTTATCCGGTTGCGCATGGCCCAAGGCTTCGAAGAGAATCAAAGAATTAACCTTCACACTGTATTTACGGGCAATCCTGGTACCGGTAAAACCACTGTAGCGAAATATTTAGGCAAAATTTACCAAAAAATGGGCTTGCTTTCTAAAGGCAAGGTAACCGAAGTAGGCCGTGCCGAACTGGTAGGCGAATTCATCGGGCAAACCGCTCCAAAGGTGAAAGATGTCATCGAACGGGCCAGAGGCGGCGTATTGTTGATTGACGAAGCTTATTCATTGGCGCGCTCTCAGCAAGACAGCAAAGATTTTGGGAAAGAAGTAATTGAAGTGCTGATTAAGGAAATGTCTGATGGGCCTGGCGATATTGCTATCGTTGTGGTAGGCTATCCGAAGGAGATGAATACCTTCCTGAACTCCAATCCTGGTCTGAAATCACGGTTTAACCAGTATTTCCACTTCCCGGATTATTTGCCACAGGAACTGATGGAAATTGCCCAGTATGCTGCTCAGAAGAAGCACGTGGACTTTTCACCGGAAGCGTCGGCCTTGCTTTACCGCAAACTAACCGAGGAATTCCGTAACCGCGATCGTTCTTTCGGAAATGCCCGTACCGTGTATTCGCTGATAGAAGATGCCAAAATGAATTTGGGTCTGCGCATTATGAAGTCCATCGATCCAAATGCCTTTACGCCAGCACAATTGCAGCACATCGAAGTGTCGGATATTGAGAAAATTTACGCCAGAAAGATGGCTCCCAAACCAGACATCAAAACGGATCCGATGTTGCTCGAAGAGGCAATGGCCGAATTGAATGCCCTGGTAGGTCTGAAAGAGGTCAAAAATGAAATGCAGGAGCTAATTAAGCTAGTGAAGTATTACAACGAATCTGGCAAAGATGTGCTCAATAGATTTTCGCTACACACCGTATTTACCGGAAATCCTGGTACGGGAAAAACAACGGTAGCCCGCATTATTGCCAAGATTTTCAAGGCATTGGGTATTATCGAACGGGGGCATTTGGTAGAATGCGACCGCCAGGCACTTGTGGCCGGATACGTTGGTCAGACTGCTATCAAAACCCAGGAAATGATTGACCAAGCCGAAGGTGGCATCCTGTTCATTGATGAGGCGTATGCCTTGGCTTCGGGTGGCAATTTCGACTTCGGGAACGAAGCAATCGAAATATTGCTCAAGCAAATGGAAGATCAGCGGGGCAAGTTTATCGTAATTGTGGCGGGTTACACCGACCGTATGAATGAGTTCCTGAAAGCCAATCCAGGGTTACAGTCTCGTTTCGACCGTACGCTCAATTTTGAAGATTACTGTATCGAAGAACTGCACCAGATTGGCTTGAAAATGTTGAGCGAAGAAAGCCTTACGCCCGACGAAACTGCTTCGACTCACCTGAACCAATACCTAACCGTACTGCACGAAAAGCGTGACAAGTATTTTGGTAATGCGCGTACAGTGAGACAAGTGATCAAAGATACCGTGAAGAAACAACACCTTCGGATGGCTTCTCTGACGAGTAAAAAACGAACTGCTGAAGCGATGCAAACCATTACCATTGATGATGTGAATGGGTTTTTGTTGGCCGACGCAGGTAAAAATGAAAAGACTATTGGCTTCCGTATAGCAGCCAAATCTGCATAAAATGATTACATAGTTTGGGTTAAATGGAAAGCACAGGGAGGATTCTCTCTGTGCTTTTTTTGTTTGTAGGTGCTAGTGACGTTTGATCTTTATCCTTAACTTATGGCCTTTGGTTTACCTCATTCACATTGTAACCTGATATAAGCCATGGATCCGCGCATTATTAACCTGTTTGACGAATACACGCATAAGCCCTTAACCAGAGAGCGTTTCCTTAAGCGGCTAGCGAAACTGACCGGTAGTATGGCAACAGCCTTGTCCGTTTTGCCCTTATTGGATGTGAATTATGCCCAGGCCGCTACTATTCAGGAAGATGACAAAGACCTGCTCACCGAGGATATCACTTACGAAGGAGACAAAACTACCATGAAAGCCTACCTGGCTCAGCCGAAAACACAAGGCAAGCGAGGTGCGGTATTGGTTATTCATGAAAATCGGGGGCTAAATCCGCACATCCGGGATGTAGCCCGCCGGGTGGCCAAAGCTGGTTACTTGGCCTTGGCTCCCGATGCACTCTCGCCTTTTGGCGGCACTCCGACCAATGAGGAGGAAGCTCGGTCGCTATTTGCTAAACTGGAAGCGCCCAGAAACCTGAATAATTTCCTCAAAGGGCTGGAATATCTGCGTGGTTTGAAAAACAGTAACGGGAAAACGGGTTGTATCGGTTTTTGCTGGGGTGGAGCTTTGGCCAATCAACTGGCCGTACATTCGCCTGAATTGAAGGCCGCAGTGGCATTTTACGGGCGGCAACCAGAAGCGGCAGACGTAGCAAAGATCAAAGCTGCCGTACAACTGCATTACGGTGGTCTGGACGAAGGAGTTAACAAAGGAATAGCGGCTTACGAAACAGCTTTGAAAGCTGCTGGCGTAAAGTATGAATTATATGTTTATGAAGGCGCACAACACGCTTTCCATAATGATACAGCTCCCACCCGTTACAACGAAGCAGCCGCTAAACTAGCCTGGGAACGAACATTAGCCATTTTTAAGAATACGCTTGTTTAGCTGTTAGCGATTAGGTTTTAGCAATTAGCCTGATTACGTACATTTACTTTCCCTTTCTCCCCGGTCTGTGTCCTCACAGATCGGATTCGTGCGAAAAGCGGTGGGGCCGCCTAGGTCTGTCAGGACACAGACCGGGGAAAGAGCTTATTACAGCATAAATAATCTAATCACTGATGACTAATCACTAACAGCTAATAACTAATACCTACTAATGAGTGAAACCGCGCCCAAAGAACTGCCGGCGAAGTATTACCTCGATTACTTCGAATACCTGCTTGCTTTCGTGGAAAGACAATATGAACCGATATTGACTGAGCGCGAATGGGATTTTATCCGCCGTTTCCGGGCTTTGTCCGAAGAAGGCCGTTGCTTGTTTATTCGGATGGTGAATCGGCAGGGTACGTTTTTTCGGGCGGAAAGATTGGTGTACGAAGAGGTGCAGAATGTAGTAGCCACGCTGGAAGAATTGCGGCTGGCAGGTTTTGTGACGCACTTATGCGCAGCGCACGAACCAGAAGCCTTAGAAGTGCTTCAATTATTTACCAAGCCTGAGTTGACGCAGTTTCTTCCCTTGCTTAACCTGAAAGTGCCGGGAATTTCCAAATACAAAAAACCAGAACTGGTTGCCTATTTAATGGCTTCGGCCAGTTTTATCGCTTGCGAAGAAGTCATCAGCAACAAAGAAACCATTGTTCGCCAGGGCTTTGTAGAAGAACTGGAAATGCTCAAATTCCTGTTTTTTGGCAATATCTACGGCGACATGACGGAATTTGTCCTCCGCGACCTGGGCAATTTCCGATTCGAGCAGTTTGACGAAAGCAAGTTTACACCCCGTTTTTTGTCGCGGAAGGAGGCCGACGACAAGTTTGTGCTTTCGCGAACCTACCTGGAATTCCAGGAAAGGAGGGAAGTACAGCCCGCTGAGGAGATTTTCGACTGGTTCATTCATTGGGTAACCGCACAGCCAGCTTGGGAGCCCAGCGCGCAAGCCGTATTCGACAAAATGGTGCTTCGACTGGGCGCATTATTGGAGAAAAACCGCCTTCTGGAGCAGTCTTTACGCATATATCAATATACAAGCCAGCCACCTTCCTACGAAAGGCAGGTTCGGTTGTTGCACAAGCTGAAACGATTTCCCGAAGCCATGACGCTGTGTGAAAGGATATTGGCTCATCCACAGAATGCCGACGAAAAGTTTTTTGCCGTAGACTTTACCAGTCGTTTGGAAGCAGAGTTATTCAAAGAACTGCAGAAGAAGAAGCATGCGGTTCTCCGCAAAAGTACCACTAACCAGCTCAAATCTTCGGATACGATCCGGGTGGATGCCGCTTTTAAATACCAAGTGGAGCAAGGCGTAATCCATTACCTGGCCGCCCATAACCAGCAGGCGGTTCATACCGAAAACTACCTGTGGTGTGGCTTTTTCGGCTTGCTTTGCTGGGATATTATTTTTGCAGAAGACCATCAAGCCATTCACCATCCCTTGCAACGCGCTCCCTCTGATTTGCGCACGCCCCAATTCCTCGAAAAACGGCAACAGGCCTTAGCCGAAAGGTTGGAAATTTTGCATAATCGTGAAGCATTCACCGAATTGATTGAGAAGGTGTATGTAGAAAAGTATGGCATTAATAATCCGCTGGTGGGCTGGCACGAAAGCTTGTTGCCGCTGGTGCTGGTATTTTACGAGAAGCTAGAACCCGAGCAAATCAAGCGTGTCATGCTGGAAATGGCTCAAAATCTGAAAGAAAATACCCGCGGCTTTCCCGACCTGTTTGCGTGGAGTGACGAGGATTACTGCTTTATCGAAGTGAAATCGCCCAATGATCACTTGTCTGCCCAGCAATTGTACTGGCTGCAATTCTTCGAGGAAATTGGCATCCGGGCAAAAGTATTGCGGGTGAAATGGGAAAATAGCAGCGCTTTGGAACAGGAGTAAATTTTAATGCATATACTTCCCATACACCTCCATAACAAAACAGTACATTTTAGTTTATATCAACCCGTTGGTAATAGCAAATTGAACCAGGCCGCTCGCATTTTTGGAATGGGTCTTTTCAATCATCTTTTGTCGGTGCGTATTTACGGTATGGAAACTAATGCTGAGTTTTTCAGCTATATATTTGCTGTTATAACCCTCTGCCACTAGCTTAACTATTTCCCTTTCTCGTTTACTGAGTTGGGCTGGTGGCCGCAGACTTTCGTCGGTAGAGGTACAACAGAAGCACGTATCATCTACGGTAGACATAATGGAAGCAATTTGGGCTTCACTCTTTTTCCAGTGGGTAATGTCCGAACAAACGCCCAGCAAATGAGTGATGTTTCCCTGGCTATCCTGCTGCAATACTGCATTCTGTTCCAGCACGCGCACGTAGCTGCCGTCGGCCTTCCGAATGCGGTAATCGCTGTTAAATTGATAATGTTTGCGATGCTGAGGCGGTAATGCCAATAAGAAATCCCAAATGGTACTGAGTAGTTTCCAGGTGTATGGCCGATCTGCAGGATGCATGATTTCATTAAAAAAGTCCATTCCCTGCTCCATCCATTGGTCAGCCTCATGGCCCAGTATTTTTCGGGCGTTGCTACTCATAAAATCATACTTCCCCGTACGCAGATCGAGAATCCAGGTTACGCAGGGGCCCAGGCTAAGGATAACCTCCAGTATGGGATGGACTTGTACAAAATGGCTGTAGTCAACTGGGGCATCTCCATAAGGCTGCGTATGCCAAAAGTGAGATAAGCGCGTGAAGTATTGGTTGGGTTGCGAAGCCATTACTGCAAAGTAACTACCTCCGCACATACCTGAGATTGGATTCATGGGATAGATTAGGAAATGGTTGGCGAGTACACTTTATCTGTAAATATCTAAGAAGTAAACATTTTATTTTGACTAAAATATCAAGTACAAGTATTTGATATACAGGGTATAGTCCGCACTGGGGAACTATTGATGTGGGTTTCTCTTCGGTGAGATATACAGCCTGACTTGTAATACAAAGCAGGAATCGCCCATCAGGTTATTAGTAAACCTATTAAGGTGAAAATTTCCCTTCCTGTATTAGCAGGTATGGTAATGCAAACGGAAACGACGCAATAAAATGCGCGCGCAGCTTGTCCGAACGAAGTTTAACGTACTTTTTCTAAGGTAAGGTGGCGAAGGGTGTTCAAAGAAATAATCCTCTAACTGAACATGCTAGAAAGGTACAAAATTTAAAATGATTGTCAAGTAATAACAAGAAAACCAGTCTTTTAGCTGCTTGTCTCTGTAAAAACACTTACGAAAAAAAATAGGCAGTTTAGTGATTGCGTACGACGATTTCTACCCGTCGGTTTTCTTTCCGGCCGCTGGCGGTAGCATTAGAGGCAACCGGGTGGCTTTCGCCCATGGGATGAATGCTAATACGCGAGGCTTCCATGTTTCCGTTCTTGACCAGCCATTCTTTCACTGCCTCAGCCCGGGTTTCCGAGAGCTTATTATTGTCGGCTTTTGTGTCTAAGGCATCGGTATAACCAAAAATGCGCACCTCATTTTTTGGGAATCGGCTGGCAATGGAAGTACTGACTTGCTGTAGTTTTGCTTCTGCGGATGGTTTAAGAGCAGCTTTCCCTTCATCGAAAAGCACCTCGCCGGTTACTTCATACGTAGTAAAGTGCTCATTTCCCCGAACGGTAACCGACGAAGAGTCTATTTCTGTCATTTGCGAACGGATAATGGGCAGATCGTAAGGTTGTACTTCGGCCCATCCGAGCTCTTGCGGACGACCCAATGTATCTTTATCATGAGCGGGTAGGGAAGCGGCAGTATCGGTGGCGGTCTGGTTGGTAGAAGTTTTCTGAGCGTTATCGCACCCGGCCCAGCTAAAGGCTAGGGTCAATACAAAGGCGTAAATTCTTGGTTTTAAGGGCCGGTTCATCGCTTTTTTCTTGATTAGTATACCAGATTTTTACGCATCTGGTTTTCAGAAGTTGCGCCATAACCAGCCATAAACCATCAATATATTTTCTTAGCCAACCTGGTACAGTTGCGAAAGATCATCCCGATGGACACTGAATAACTCGTATTCGCGTAAGCCGGTAAACTTTCGGATGCCTATCTTCTTTATAAGTTCTACTTCATTGGTATAAAGTGGGTATACACCATATATCTGGATGGTGTCTTCTTCTAAAGGGATGGCTTGAAATGGGTTGCGATTGCTATCTGTAGCATTGTCAATAGCTAAATTATACACCAGGAACGAGTCCATCAGCGAATCGGTAGCAATGGATTTCCCGAAATGGAATAGGCTTCCGAGCGTAAACGGATGGTTGGTACGGTGCCATTCTACTAACTGTGCCACAGCCATCACCCAATCATCTTCCGACGATGCTACGGTAATACTCAATTCTGGCTTGTTGGTTTTCCATTCGGGATGGCTTGCGGCTGACAGTCCATAGGTAAAACCAGTGGTGAGGCCATGTTCCGGGTAATTATGATATATGATTCCCAGCACCATTCCTAGCTCTTGGTCCTGGGTTTCGATGCCTACAATCGAAGAATAATCGCCTAAGGTATCAATCAGGTATTGTACGAACAATTCGCTTTTCGTCGGAATCATAGGGTTGAGTTATTAGCCTTCAAGCAGGTTTTAGTGGTTAGGTTAAGTATCTGAGTAATTAGTTATTAGGCATTAGCCTTTTTATCAGTCTATTACAAA
>JAZKGK010000323.1:0-2130 GCA_040385915.1 Bacteroidota bacterium | reverse complement strand
GAGGTCTACTTTGATGACCTCGAAATTACCTATACCGAAGGCCTAGTCGTACAAGAAAATCACTATAATCCGTGGGGAAATGCGCTCGTGGGCATCGACAAAGTCGGTAGCCCCGACGACAAGTTCCAATACAACGGCAAGGAGAAACAATCAGAGCTAGGGCTCAACTGGTTCAGCTACGGAGCTCGGATGTATGACCCCCAACTGGGTCGATGGCATAATGTCGATCCCCTGGCCGATCAAATGCGCAGACATTCTCCCTATAATTATTGCTTTGATAATCCCATGCGTTTCATTGATCCCGATGGGATGGACGTTGTAAGTGTGGCTGGGGGAACAACCTATACCGGTGCCGATGCGGTCACTGCTACTAAGCAATTGCAAAGTCAAAGCCTTCATAAGCAAATGAAGGACGATATGAAGAAGCTAAGCGATGAGTACAGTGGAGATGATCCTGGCAAGGGAAAAAAATCAGAACCAACCCTAGGGCAAAACTTGCTTAATGGCACCCCTGTTATAGGATCTGCATTACGCAGTGGAGATAAATTAGCGAAAGGCGATTACGTTGGCGCAACAGTAGATTTCGGGTGGTCGTTATTTGAACTATTTTCTTTTGGTGTAGCTACTGAATATAGACTAGGAACTGCGGTAACGACAAAAGTAGTTGAAACTGTCGTCGCTGAGGAGTCAATGACAATGGTTGGCCGTTGGATGTCTAAAGCTGAATATGAGGCTATGAAAGCAGGAGGACGCGTGTTGGAGGGAGCAGGAGGTAAAACTTCTGTAGCAACTGGTGGTTCTGATGTTTTTACGGCTGCTGCTAAAGGTTCAGTTTATGCAGAGTTTGAAGTTGCAACAAGTAGCTTAATACAAGGAGGGCAAGCAAATTGGTTTAGCATACTTGGTCCAAATGCAAGTAAATCTCAATTATTTATGTTGGAGAAGCAAGGAGGAGAGCTATTGCCCAAAATACAAAACCTTTCTAAAATTTTAGGAGTTAAGTAATTATGAAAGATGTTACTTGGTTTAAAGAAGAAGTTGAGCCATACTTAAAGGAGTATGAAATTAAATATAGATTTTTTGATAAGGGAGATTTTGGAAACCTTAATCAAATTGAATTTAACTCAAAAGAAAGAGGTGGAGAAATCGATTTTTGGAGTTTAGGATGGCTTGGGGTTCATTTAGTAGACTATGTAAAAGGTGACGAGCTGTTAAATGTTTTTTTAAAACCTGAACAGCATTTAGAAAAAGAGAAAGTCTTTGAAGAATTACTAAGGCTTTTAAAATAGAGCAAAGCCCCACTTTTGGGGCTTTATGCTTTTAATAAGTTATTATAAATATTGTAGTTGTCAGTATCAAAGCAAACAAAAACTACTTTCTTTATTGCATCTGTAGTTTTTAAAAAATCCCTAACAGTATTAATAGCAATTACAGCAGCTTTTTTTTTGGGGAAATGATAAATGCCAGTGCTAATATTGGGAAAAGCTATTGTCTGTATGTGGTTATCTAAAGCCAGTTTAAGGCTGTTGATATAAGCTAAAGAGAGTAGTTTTTCTTCATTGTAATTGTTATTATTCCAAACAGGCCCAACAGTATGAATAACGAACTTTGCGGGAAGGTTACCAGCAGTTGTTATAACAGCTTCCCCAACCTTACATCCACCTTGTTTGCTTCTGATGCTTTGGCATTCTTCCAGTATCGTTTTACCGCCAGCCCTATGTATTGCACCATCAACACCACCACCACCGAGTAGAGAAGTATTTGCAGCGTTTACAATTGCATCTACCTGAATTTTGGTAATGTCTCCTTGTACAATTTCTAACATAATAAGTTATTTTACATCCTAAAAGAACACCTGGCGCAAGTTTGTGAGTTGGATAGTGAGTAAGCTAACTTGTGCCTTCTTTTGGCCGTTGGTCTTAAACAGAGAATCTCCCAATCGGTTGTCGGTTGGGGGATTTTTTATGGCAGGGGTATTGGTCTAGGCTTCGGCTTTAGTCCTCTCAACAGAGAATCAGCTCGTTGGACAGCTCGGATAAAGTCATCCCTTTCCTTTATTTGCAAACTATCCTGCTGGGCATCAAACCTCAAGGGCTGATCCATCGGCTGGTATTGGTAGGGGCTGGGGCC
>JAZKGK010000322.1:0-4838 GCA_040385915.1 Bacteroidota bacterium | reverse complement strand
TTGCGGTATCGCCCAATGGAAAGCAACTTTTTATTTATAAAGACAGCAAAAGTGGGGACATTTATGCCTCTTCTTTAGTGGACTCGGTTACTTACCAATGGTCTAAACCGGTAAGTATGGGCGATAACATCAACAGCCGATTTCAGGAGCCCTCCATATCTATGACTGCTGATGGCAAAATTGTTTTCTTCTCAAGCGACCGTCCCGGTGGACTTGGGGGGTTGGACATTTACTATAGCCGTAAACAAAGCGACGGAACTTGGGGAGTAGCGACTAACCTGGGCAACACCATTAATACCCCTTACGATGAAGATGCCCCTTTTATTCACCCTGATGGAGAAACCCTCTATTTTAGCTCGCGTGGACATGCTACTATGGGTGGATACGATATTTTCCGTTGCTATTTTGAAAAGGATCAGTGGACTAAGCCAGAAAATTTGGGCTATCCCATCAATACCGTAGACGACGACTCTTACTTTGTACTGTCTGCCGATAATAACCACGGTTATTATGCCTCGGCCAACGACGGTGGTTTCGGAGAAAAAGATATTTATGTCATTTCAATGCCTAAACGCGAATCTCTGAACAGTGCCAACGTAACCGAAATAAAACTTGCTCCCCGTATTATTCAGGCGGCTGCCGCAGTAAAGGAAATAACCATCGTACAGCAGGTGCGTTCCCCCACAACCATTCTTAGGGGAACCGTTACAGATGCCCTCACGAAAAAGCCGTTAGAAGCAAAGGTTGTACTCATTGATAATGAACAAAATGAGATAGTAGCCGAAATAACAACTGATGTAGAAACGGGTAATTATACGGTGACTATGCCTTCGGGCAAAAATTATGGACTAACCGTAGAAAAGGAAGGTTATGTGTTCCATTCAGAGAACTATGACATACCCGCTAGTAGCGGCTATCAGGAGGTGACGCTGAATGTGGGTCTGAAAAAAATTATCGTAGGAACAAGAACAGTATTGAAAAACATCTTTTTCGATTTCAATAAAGCTACCTTAAAAAAGGAATCAACGGCTGAACTTCAAAACCTGATTGACTTACTGACCGAGGTAAAGAACTTGAAAATTGAATTGTCGGGACATACCGATAATAAGGGTGTAGCAGCCAATAACCTGAAGCTCTCGCAGAAAAGAGCCAAAGCCGTTGTAGATTATTTGGTTGCGAAAGGTATTGCCGCTACAAGGCTGCAATTCAAAGGATTTGGCTCTACCAAACCGTTGGCACCCAACAAGACTGAAGCGGGAAGACAACTGAATAGAAGAACTGAATTTAAAATTATTGCCAAATAAAATAAGTATACATACGTAAATTAAGTAAATGCTGAAAAATTTCATTTATTTAAAGACAATTAACCATTACCAAATAAGATGAAAACGAAATACTTGGTTTTTTTGTCGTTTGTCATTACCCAATTGCTGTTTGCCAGCGGGGTAGCATGGGCACAAGCGGACAAGGATTTGGTGGAACAGGCAGATATTACCTATGAAGCCGGTGCAAAAATGCTGGCCTTGGAACAGTACAAGGAAGCCTTGAAAGCTAATCCTGACAATGTTCGGGCTAATTTCATGGCTGGTAAGAGTATTCTCGAAACCATTGAAAAAGGAAAGGCTAGTCAGTACTTCATTAAGGCTTATGAGCTAGACCCCAACGTGAGCAACGATGTGCTTTTCCTGATTGGACAATCTTTTCAATTTGGCCGCGATTTCGATAAAGCTATTGAGTATTATACCCAATATAAGACTAAGCTTTTGGAAACGGCCTCCAAAAAAGGAGGGAAGCCCGATTCCAAAACCCTTAACTTAATCGAAGAAAAGATTTTCCAGAGTAACAATGGTAAAAAATATTCGCACGATCCCATCGCCTACAAAATTGAAAACCTGGGCGATGCTATCAATACCCCGGAAGCGGACTACGGTCCTATCGTAAATCGGGATGAAACGCTCCTGATTTTCACCTCCCGCCGCCCGGGTGGTACGGGTATTGGTAACGTGGACAAGGACCTGGAATTTTTTGAAGACATCTACGTAGCAGAATTTAAGGACGGCAAATGGCAACCTGCCCAAAATATTGGTACAAACATTAATACGGAGAACCACGACGCCAGTATCAACCTTTCGGCAGATGGGAAACAACTATTTATTTACCGTGACGATAATGGCACAGGCGATATATTCGTATGCGAAAAACGCAAAGATGGCACTTGGTCTGCCCCGGATGTGCTGAACGAAAATATTAACTCGCCTTATAATGAAAGTTCCGTATCTATCTCTCCCGACGGATCAACCTTGTTCTTCTCCAGCGATAAGCCAGGTGGCAAGGGCGGAATTGACATTTATGTGAGTGAGTTGGATAGCCGTGGGCGTTGGGGCATTGCTAAAAACATGGGCTCTCCTATCAACACCAAATACGACGAAGAAGGCTCTTTTATTGACTACGATGGTAAAACACTGTATTTCAGCTCCAGAGGGCACGAAGGCACAGGTGGATATGACATCTTTATGACTGAATTTGATAGCACTTCCCAAAAATGGAAAGAGCCCCTCAATATTGGTTACCCCATCAATACACCAGATGATGACATTTATTTTAGCAAATCGGGCGCCAGTAAATTTGGATACTATGCCTCAGTAAAAGATGGTGGTCTGGGCGATAAAGATATTTACAAAGTGTCCATTCCTGAGACAGCAAAAGATTACCCCACGCTGAAATCAAGAGGCCTTTTGACCCAAATAAAGACAGAAATAACGCCGCTAACATCAATTAAGGATCCGATAGCAGTCAAACCAAAAGGAACAAAAACAGCAGGCAAAACAAAGGAACCGGTAGCGAAAGAACCGGTAGTAGCTAAAACAAAAGAACCACTTCAGCCTGTAACCCTGACCATTCAAATAAAAGATCAATCTGGCCTGACTGATGCCAATGTTTCAGTGATGAACAAGGGTACTCAGCAAAAAGTAGCGCTAACGCGCATAGATAAAGGCGTGTACGAGTGTGTTTTCCAGCCGGCCAAAACGAAGGTGTATATGATTTCGGTGGATAAAGAGGAGTACATGTTTCGCAATGATGCGATTAGTATACCGTCAGCCTCCACGCAGCCGCAATCCATTAGCCGCAATATTCAATTAAGCAAGCTACAAGTTGGCTTACGTTCGGTGCTGCGTAACATCTATTTCGATCCTGGCAAGGCATCTTTCAAGAAAGAATCGTTTGCAGAATTGAACAAGCTCGAAAAAATGCTTCGGCAAAATACTTCTTACGAGGTGGAAATCTCTGGTCACACAGATAAGGTTGGCGACAATGAATTGAACCAGACGCTTTCACAACGCCGAGCGGAAGCTGTAGTTAGATACCTGACTCAAAAAGGTATATCCTCTAGCCGCATGACCGCCAAAGGATACGGTGAAGAAAAGCCACTGGCCACTAACGATGATGAAGATGAAGGCCGGGAAATTAACCGCCGCACTGAATTTGAGGTAATTGGCAAAAAAGATGAACTGGGCAAGAACTAATGTAGATCGGTTTGCCGATGCCCTATTGTTGAGTTGAAAAGCCCGATATAAGTAAAGAAAGCCAGAAAGAGTAGCCTTACTTTTTCTGGCTTTCTTTACTTATAGGGACGAATATGGTTGCTCATAACCTTTTGGGTTTCTAGCGTGTTTCTTTTTCATAACCGCAAAAAATTCGCAGTTTTGCGGTTAGTCGGTATTAGACCACTAAAAACTCATGGGTATGTCAGTCGTTCCGTATAAAGAGCAGGAAGCCGGTAAGAAGGAGCAAGTAGCTCAAATGTTCGATAACATATCGCACAAATATGACTTTTTGAACCATTTCCTTAGCCTGGGTATTGATATTTACTGGCGAAAAAAAGCCATCCGACTCTTAAAACCTGAAAAGCCCCAACTAATTCTCGATATTGCTACTGGCACTGGTGATTTTGCCATTGAAGCCCTTGCGCTGAAACCCAAGCAAATCATTGGCGTGGATATTTCGGAAGGGATGTTGCGTATCGGCAGGGAAAAAATCAAGCGCAAGGGATTGGAGCACCTGATCGAACTTAGGCAGGGCGATTCGGAAAGACTGAGATTCGAAGACAATTATTTCGATGCGGTCATCGTTTCTTTTGGAGTGCGTAACTTCGAAAACCTGGAAAAAGGATTGCGCGATATGTACCGGGTTATGAAGCCAGGGGGCACCTGCCTAGTCATGGAGTTTTCCAAGCCAAAAGCATTTCCATTCAAGCAGTTATATAATTTTTATTTTCGCTCAATTTTGCCCTTAATTGGCAAGGTCATATCCAAAGACCAAGCCGCCTATACGTATCTGCCTGCATCTGTGCAAGCATTCCCGGATGGGGAAGATTTCATCCGCCTTTTTAAGCAAGTTGGTTTTAATTCGACAAAATGTATACCTCTCACCTTCGGCATCAACACCATTTACGTTGGAAAAAAATAGTTGTTCTTTCCGCATTTCTTTTGGGAATAGCGCTCAGTCAGGCATGGGCGCAACGGATGCCTTCGAGCAAAAAAAACTTTTACGGCATCAACCAGGCTGACTACGAACATAAGGTCATGCATTATGGCTTCTTCCTGGCTTACCATAATAGTCACTACAACCTTACCCATAGTGCGCAGTTTGTCACGACTCAGGATTCACTCTTGGCCATTAACCCCGTCAATACGAGTGGATTTGGTATTGGAATAGTAGCCAATTACCGTTTTTCACGGTTGTTCTCTTTACGGCTGTTGCCCACTTTTTCTTTTTATGGAAAAAGCGTAGACTATGTCATTAATGATCCTAGCACCAACGAGCCTACTACTGTTACA
>JAZKGK010000321.1:0-3078 GCA_040385915.1 Bacteroidota bacterium | reverse complement strand
AATGGTGAGCCCAAACAGCGCATTCATCCCGTAGAAACGTTTGGATTTGAGGTAGTTTGCTCCGACCTTCGGGCACACGAGCAGCCTTTGGCAATTGCCGAAAAGAAGATAATCGATGAAACGACCCAACAGTTTGATTTAGAGAATGGGCCGCTCATACGCGCCAATTTGCTTCAACTAGCCGATGACAAATACTTTTTCGCCTTTGTCATTCACCACATCATTGGCGACGAATGGTCGATGGCTATCATCGTAACCGAGTTGATGCAATACTATGAGGCGTATCGCCAACACGAAAACATTGACCTTCCGGCGCTAAGCATCCAATACAAAGATTTTGCTGCCTGGCAAAAAGAGCAATTGGAGGACGAAGCCTTTGTGGCGCATAAAAATTTCTGGCTGAAGGAATTTGCGCCTTCGGTACCCGTACTTGACTTGCCAACCCAATTTCCGCGTCCCGAACTCAAAACCTTCCATGGCGGTGAAGCAAACCATACGGTGAGCCAATCATTGAGCCAGGCCTTGGTCGGGCTAGGACAAACCCAGGAGGCCAGCCTTTTTATGACCTTGAGTGCAACGGTCTATGCACTTTTGTATCGCTATACTGGTCAGAATGACATGGTCGTAGGCACGCCCGCCGCTTTGCGAAACCACAAAGATTTGCAAAACCAAGTAGGGCTGTACTTAAATACCTTGGCCTTACGCACCCAAATAGAAGAGAAAGATAGCTTTATCAGCCTTTTGAGACGGGTGAAGCAAAAAACGGTAGAAGTGTATGCGCACCAGGAATATCCCTTTGACCGCCTGGTAGATGACTTGGCCCTTCGGGGGAGCTTACCTCGCGATTTGAGCCGTTCGCCCTTGTTCGATGTGATGGTCGTGTTGCATAACCAGGAAGACGAGGAAAAAGCCAGGCCGCAATCCGAGGGCTTAGCCATAGAAGCGTATCCATTCGAGAGCAATACCAGCAAGTTTGACCTTAGCTTCAATTTCCGGCAAACGGACAATGGCTTGCAAATCAATGCCGAGTTCAACTCCGATTTATTCACGCAAGAAGGAATAGAACGCCTGTTGATGCATTACGAGTCGCTATTAAAGGAAATGGTGGCTCAGCCAGAAGCACTTATCAGCCGCATAGATTACTTAAGTACGTCCGAAAGACGGCAGTTGCTTGTTGATTTTAATAATACGCTGGCGGAATATCCAACGGGTCAGACGCTGGTAACCTTGTTCGAAGCCCAGGTTGCCCAAACGCCTGATGCCACGGCAGTACAGTTCGAAGACGTCCGCTTGAGTTACCAAGAGCTCAACGAGCTGAGCAACCGACTGGCGCAGTATTTACGCGACCGGTTCGCTATCGTTGCCAATGATTTGGTTTGCTTGATGTTAGACCGCTCTGAACGTCAGATGATTGCCTTGCTAGGTATTTTGAAGTCGGGCGCTGCCTACGTTCCGGTCGATCCGACCTACCCAGCCGAACGGATTCGGTATATTATGGAAGATACCCAAGCCAAATGCTTGATTGTAGAGGAGACTGACCTTGTAGCATCGCTGGCGCTGGAAAATATTGCCATCGTGTCGTCAGAAGATTGGCCGGAAATTTCCCAATATCCGCCCTCCAATCTACCTATTCTGGCTGGCGAGCGAGATTTGGCCTACGTCATCTATACTTCCGGCTCCACGGGGACTCCCAAAGGCGTGATGCTGGAACACCGTGGTGTAGTGAACCGGCTGGATTGGATGTGGAAGAAGTATGATTTTACTGCCTCCGATATCATCTTCCAAAAGACGCCTTACGTATTTGATGTATCGGTAGGGGAGCTGTTTATGCCCTTGTGTTTTGGAGCCAGCATGGTGATGTGTCGGGCAGAAGTAGTCTATGACCCTACCGCCCTAGTCAATCATGTCGAGGGCTTTGGCATTACCTCCATCCATTTCGTTTCCAGCATGTTGCAAGTATTTCTGCAATCGCTGACCGAGCAGGATGCGGCCAGAATGAAAAGCCTGCGCCTGGTATTGACCAGCGGAGAAGCCTTGTTAACCGAGACTGTACGGACATTTTATCAGAAGATGGACCTGCCCTTGTACAACCTCTACGGCCCAACTGAGGCGTCTATTGAAGTAAGCCATTACCTGGCTCGGCCCACAGATGAGATAATTCCCATCGGAAAGCCCATTGCCAATACCCAATTGTATGTATTGGATAACCACGGCCAACTCGTGCCCGCAGACGTTTGGGGCGAAATTGCGATTGGCGGCATAGGATTAGCCCGTGGCTATTTGAACAAACCTGAGCTGACGAGTCAAAAATTTGTCACCCTGGACTTAGGCGCTGGCCAAACGGAGCGCTTATATTTGACTGGAGATATTGGACGGTGTTTACCTACAGGCGATATTGAGTACAAAGGACGGAAAGATACGCAAGTGAAGCTAAGAGGGCAGCGCATTGAATTAGGGGAGATTGAAAATACGCTTTTAAAGCATCCCGCAGTTCAGGCAGCAGCCGTAACGTTGAAGGAAGATGCCCAAAAGGAGCAAAGTCTGGTAGCCTATGTGGTGAGTGCCGAAGCCGTAGAAACAATTCAATTACGCAGTCATCTGGCTAAGTACTTGCCAGTCTACATGCTTCCTCCTATTTTTGTATTCCTAGATCGCTTGCCTTTCACCACCAATGGTAAGCTAGATTACAAAGCCTTGCCAAGTCCCGAATCCCTGGGACTGGGGAGAGCGTCAGCTTTCCTGGCACCGGCCAATGAAATTGAAAAACAATTATCACTTATCTGGCAAGAAGTACTGGGGAAATCGCTCATTAGCGTGGATGATAACTTTTTTGATGTCGGTGGCAATTCGCTCCGCCTCATCATCATCTATCAAAAAATGCTTCCCCTGTTTGCCGAACTGAAAATTACCGACCTGTTTAAATACAGCACCATCCGATCTGTCAGCGAATTTTTAGCTGTAGCAGAAACCGCCTCCGAAATAGAAGGCATTGAAGTGTAGGCGGTAAACAATTATTTTATTTAAAAAACATCCCCCTAACCCCCTTCAAAGGGGGAATTTGAACGAGCGAATTCCCCC
>JAZKGK010000320.1:0-2872 GCA_040385915.1 Bacteroidota bacterium | reverse complement strand
GAAACTGATCATAAGTCAACTCATCCTGCACATACAAAAAAATGAGCAGGCAAGCCGCCATTCCAATAGCCAGTCCAGAAATATTAATCAGCGAGAAAACCTTGTGCCGAAGCAAGTTGCGCCAGGCGATAATCAGATAGTTGTGTAGCATCGTAGTTTAGCTTTGAGCTGTCAGCCATGAGCTGTTAGATTTTTAGAGATAGGTTTGATTAAAAAGCTGATGGCTGACAGCTTCAAGTTAACATCTACTCATACCGCAGCGCTTTCACTGGATTCTGCCGGGCGGCTCTCCAGGTTTGAAAGCTGACTGTGAGCAGGGCAATCAATAGAACCAGCAAAGTAGGCAGAATAAACAGCCATGGGCTGATCTCAATGCGGAAGGCATAATTTTCCAGCCATTGGCTAATGCCCCAGTATGCCAGCGGCCAGGACAGCAAATTGGCTATTAGCACCAGTTGGATGAAGTCTTTGGAGAGTAGGAGCACAATACTGGAGATATTTGCTCCCAATACCTTTCTTACCCCAATTTCTTTCGTCCGCTGAGTGGTAGTAAATAGCGCCAGCCCGAATAGACCCAGGCAGGCAATAAAAATGGCTAATGCACTAAAAAGTTGAAATACCTTCCCAAATTGAATATCCGTTTTATATTGGGCATTAAAAAAATCATTCAAGAAGAAATGGTCAAAGGGATTGCCTGGGAAAATCTCATTCCAGCTTCCTCTCAATTTCTCTAGCGTGTTAGGCAGATGGTTGGTATTCAACCTGATTGAATAATATTCACCCGCCCAAGGGGCATCTAAGTATTGTTTCAAAGCAAAGACCAATGGAACCACTTCTTGCTTAAGCGATTGCTGATTATAACTTTTGATAACCCCAATTACTCGCTTAGGTAAACTGTTATTGTCACCTTCGTACCAGATAACTACTTGGCCAATGGCCGCTTCTGGACTGGAAAAACCGAGCAGACGGATTGCCTCTCCGTTGAAAATAATGCCATCCCGATCACTAGAGAAATCTTTAGAGAAATTTCTTCCGGCCAAAAACTTTGATTCATACAGCGGAAGGAAGTCTTCATCAATGGCAATAATGTTTATTCCTTGCTGATCTTTTTGATTGGTTTGCCTGGAAAAACTTCGCCCCCAGGATACCTCTTGACCCGGAATGTTGGAGGAGACTGCTACTTGTTGAACGGTTGGGTTTTGGCGCGCTACGGCTTTGAAATAGTCAAATTTGCGCTGATAACTAGAATCACGCACCGCGGGGCCTTTGAGAATAAGGGTTTGGTCTAAGTTTACGCCCAGGTCTTGGTTTTGCATGAACGCCAACTGCTGTTTTACCGTCAGTGTACCCACGATCAGAGCAATGGAAGTGGCAAACTGGAAAACTACCAGACCTTTTCGAAGCCATACACCATCGGTGGAGGCTCGTACTTTGCCCTTTAGTACCTGGATGGGCTGATAGGCTGAAACCACGATGGCCGGATAAAAGCCAGATAAGAGGGTTCCTGATAGAAAAAGGATAATGGCATAGAGCCAAAGCTGCGGGTCATTTCCAAAAGAAGATGCCAGTGGACGACCAGTAAATACACGAAAAAAAGGCAATAGAAACTGGAAAAGCGTAATGGACAAAGCTGCTGCCCCAAGATTGAGCAGAAAGGATTCCAATAAAAACTGTTTGATAATTTGTGCTCGTCCCGACCCGACTACCTTGCGGATGCCTACCTCCCTTGCGCGGTCAGTGGCTTTTGCGGTAGAGAGATTGATATAGTTGATCCAGGCAATGAGAAGAATGAAAAAAGCAATAATAGTCAGCAACCAAACGGCTTGTCCGTTGCCATTCACTTCCATTTCTGCCCAGAGATCTGAATACAGGTGGATACTTTTCAGCGGTTGTAGCAATAGTTTTCCCTCATATCCACCATTCTTTTTCACATCTACTACATCTCCTAGATACTTTTTCAGTAAGGCCGGAAATTTATTCTCTACCAAAGTTGAATGGGTGCCGGGAGCCAACTCTACATACGTATAAAAGTTTCCCCAATCCCAGTTTTTGTCTAAGTTCCAGTTGGAGGGTAAGCTGGTGAAAGGAACCAAAAAGTCAGGTTTGAAATGAGAATTTTCCGGTAAATCTTCAAATACCCCTGCAACTGTCACTGGTCTCTTCCCATTGATTCCCTGATGAAAAACCAGGGTTTTACCCAGCGCATTTTCCTTCCCAAAATACTTGTTGGCCATTGAGTGCGAGAGAAGTATATCTTGAGGCTGTGCCAAAGCAGTTGTCGGATTCCCGTGCCTAAATGTAAGCGTGAACATTTGCAGAAAAGCAGGATCAACAATGTAAATTCGATTTTCGAAAAAGGATTGGTTGCCGTGTTGCATCACCGGGTCAGTCATAAAAGGGCTGGTATGCACTATTCGGGTTGCCTGTACTACTTCCGGCAGTTCAGCCTTCAGGGCAGGCGCCAAGGCAGGATCAGTAGTGGCACTTTTAGATAGCTGTACTCCATTTTGCCAGCTATCCTTCCTGATTCGGTAAATGCGGTCGCCTTTCTCGTGGAAACTGTCAAAGCTCAGTTCAAAGCTGACATACTGCAAAATCAACAGGCAAGCCGCCATGCCAATGGCCAGCCCCAGAATGTTGATGAGGGAGAAAACCTTGTGCCGAAGTAAGTTGCGCCAGGCGATGGTGAGGTAGTTGTGTAGCATGGTTGTTTAGCTTTGAGCTGCCAGCCATGAGCTGTCAGCTTTTGAGAGAAAGAGATAGGTTTAATTAAAAAGCTGATGGCTGACAGCTCAAAGCGAACCGCTACTCATACCTCAGCGCTTTCACTGGATTCTGCCGGGCGGCTCTCCAGGTTTGAAAGCTGACTGTG
>JAZKGK010000319.1:0-26892 GCA_040385915.1 Bacteroidota bacterium | reverse complement strand
TTCCTAATTCATTTTAGTATCACTTCCCCGCTATGATCCGTCGCACTATTGTCCCTTTTTCCAGTTGCAACACGATCGTATAAAGCCCGGCTGCCAGTTGCCCGACATTCAGGTGAAGCGAGGATGTTTTTTCGTAATTCCGCTGCACGACCGCTTTTCCATTCACAGCGTAAAGCGTGAGACTGCGCCATTGCATGTCCATCGGGATGTCTACCGTCAGCACATCGGCTGCTGGATTAGGATATATTTCAATGCCCTGGCTAGCCGGACTGGATAAGCCATTGACCAAAAAATTGAAGGCCGAAGATACCTGGCTAGTGCCGCAGCCATTGGTCACTTGCAATGTATAGTCAAAATCGAATAGCACGGCCTCGTATCGTTGCCCGGTAGCATCGTCAATCGGCTCGCCTCGGTAGTACCACTGGTTTCCCGTCGGGCTACTGGAAATCAAGCTATTGCTCAAGTTCGTAATGACTGGGCGAGCGGATAAAGTTGTGTCAGACCTGACGCGCAAGGTTTGCACCTGACCCATGCCGCAACTATCGGCCAGGGCCACCGATAGCGTGAAAAAGCCCTGGCTTTTCCAGTTAATTTCCGAGGTATGATTGATGGACTTTAAGTCACCGCCGCCGGACAGCGACCAGACGTAGTGTGCCCCAGCCACGCTATCCACCTGGTAGGTGTGGATGCCCCCGCAAACGACTGTGTCGCCAGTAATCGAAGAGAGTGGGGGTGTCGCTCCGGTGCCCACCGTCACAGAAATTATCTGCGCTTCTCCGGGGTCTCCGCAATTGGCCGCTGGCGTTACCGACAGGGTATACGTACCTGGTGTAGTCCAATCTACTTGAGTAGTCGCCCCTGTTCCTGACACGGTACTCCCGCCAGATACTGCCCAGGCGTAGGTCACACCTGGGATTGGGTTCACACCGTATGTCTGGCTGGAAGTGCATACGCGGTTAGGTGACTGTAGAAAAGTAGGCTGGCCGGGTTTTACGCAAAAGGTATGCGCTACTTCGGGAGCAGGGTTAAAATGGTCATTACCCGCTTGCGAAGCCTGTATAGTTACTTTGCCTGCGCCATTGATGGTCAGTACATTATCTGCCAATGTAGCCAAACCGGTTACCACCCGGAAACTGACCGGTAAGCCCGACGCAGCCGTAGCCAGGAGCGAAATGGGCTGGTTTCCAAAGATAAGGTCGGGCAGACTGTCGAAAGCAATCGTCTGATTCTGGCGTGTAGCTGGGCTTACACTTACCGTGAGAGAGCCATTCTGGAAGATAAAAGCGTAATTGGCCGAATTGCCGCCACTCAACGTAATCGGGTAAGTACCCGCAAGACTTGCCATGGTAGCAGTGGTGCCAATACTCGGTGGCAATTCGATGGCATTGGTTGCATTGTCAGACCCCACGAAGTTGCCATAGGTAAATGTGAACGGAGGGTTAGCCTCACCAGCTACTTTTGTTTTGTTCTCTGCCGTTACCGCCAGGTTCGCTTTGTCAATGGTTAAAGTAGCGGTTGCTGACCCGGATTTGAACGGGCCACTCGCTGATTGCTGGGCTTGGATTGTCACCTTTCCTGCCCCGGTAATGGTTACTTCTCCGGCTGGCGTAATGGTTGCTCCACTGCCCGAAAGCACAGCGTAGGTTATGGCTCCCAAGGAATTGGAAGAGATGGTGAGGTCAAATGGGGCATTGCCGTAAGTACGGGTGAGGTCGGTAAACGTAATGAGTGGTGAATTCACTTCATTCACGAGGAGGGTGTAGTTATGTATACCCGTGCAAGCATTGGCATCCGTTGCTTGAATAGAGAAGGTAAAACTGCCCGTAACAGTAGAAGTACCAGACACTTCCCCACTTTCTGAAAGCACGATTCCAGCAGGTAGATTGCCCGTGGTAACGAAGAACGTGTAAGGCAAGGCACCTCCGCTGGCAGTAATGGGTTGGTTGTAAGGCGTATTTTGGGTGGCATTGGGTAAGGTTGCAGGCGCGAGCGTAATCGTTGGACAAGGGCTATTGACCGTAAAATTTGTGGCAGAAGTAGCCGTAAATCCACCAACGGTTACGCTAATGGCCACACTTCCGCTGACACCCGATGGTACAGTAACAGTCAGACTGGTGGCCGTTGCCGCCGTTACCGTCGCTGCCGTCGTACCAAAACGAACTTCATTATTGGCCAAAATGGTATTGAAATTCGTCCCTGTAATCGTTACCATCGTTCCCACTGCACCTAATGTGGGTGTGAAAGATGTAATGGTGGGCAAAGGAACGGTCGCTGAAGTTACTGTCAATGTATAGGTTTGGCTACCCTGGCAGAGGTTAGCATCCTTCGCTTGAATCGAGAAGGTAAAACTGCCCAATACCGTAGGTGTACCTGACAATACCCCGGCCGCTGAAAGCGTGATTCCAGCAGGAAGATTGCCCGTGGTAAGAGAGAAAGCATAGGGCTTTGTGCCACCAATCGCACTGATTTGCTGGCTGTAAGCTACATTTTGTGTAGTACTTAGCGCAGTAGTGGGCAACAGCGTAATAGTGGGGCAAATGATGGTGAAGTTGGTGGCTGAAGTGGCCGTAAATCCACCAACAGTCACGCTGATGGCCACGCTGCCACTCGTTCCTGATGGTACAGTAACAGTGAGGCTAGTGGCCGTTGCCGCCGTTACCGTCGCTTGTCCGGTACCAAAGCGAACCACATTATTGCCTGGAATGGTATTGAAATTTGTTCCCGTAATCGTCACCGTTGAGCCCACTAAGCCCAATGCGGGGGTAAAAGCCGTTATGGTGGGAGTAATGGGCAGGGAAGTCTTGACAAATTCTCGTATGACCGTACTGCTCCATGCACCGTTGGCATCACGGGAGCGAGCGAATAACCGGTGTATCCCATCAGTCAAACTGCTCACATCCACTACAAACGGCAGGCCCGTCACGATGGATGCCGGCGTAAAGGGAACGGCAGTGGCATTGGCAAGTCCAGGATCTGTGTCAATAAAATACTCAATGCGGTTCAGGTTGGGCAATGCTGCCACGGCCGCCAGGTCAGTTTTGAAGAAAGGACGAACGTGGCTAATACTCCAAAGTCCGTTGGCATCGCGGGTGCGTAGGTAGAGCCGATGAAAGCCCAGGCTCAGCGAATTGAGGTCAATCGGGAAGGTGAGTCCATTAATCGCTGGGTTGGGTGTTATCGGAATAGTTACGCCACTGCCTACGCCCGGGTCTGTATCGATAAAATATTCTACCCGCGTGATATTCGCCAAAGGAATGCTGGCCGTGGCCGTTTCGTGAAAGATGGGACGAACGTGGGTTTGGCTCCAAAGCCCATTGGCATCCTGGGTGCGGATATACAGCCGGTGTAATCCTGCCGATAGCGCATCCAGGTCTATCCCAAATACCAGGCCTTCAATCGCCGGATTGGGGGTAAGTGCGATGCCGGTACCTTTGCCGAATCCCGGATCTGTGTCCATAAAATACTCGCCCTTCGTGATGTTAGCCAGGGGAATGCTGGCCGTGGGCGTTTCATGGAAAATAGATCGGACGTGGGTTTGACTCCAATGGCCGTCCGCATCGCGGGTGCGCAGGTAGAGGCGATTCAAGCCGAAGGGCAACGCATTGACTGCCAGGGAGAAAGTGAGGTTGGGAAGAATGGGGCCAGGCGAGAGAGGAATATTCGTTCCCAATCCGAAACCAGGGTCGGTATTAAAAAAATACTCAGCTTTGTCTATGTTGCTCGTTGTGGGAGAAGTAATGGTAAAATCGGTAGATGAGATGGCTGTTTGTCCTTCCACCATGACACTGATAGCGACGCTGCTACTGATGCCTGTGGGCACGAGTACCGTCAGTTGGGTAGTTGAAAAAGCCGTTATGGTGGCTAGTGCTATACCAAAGCGAACTTCATTGTTCAGTAAAACAGTACCAAAATTTGTTCCTGTAATCGTTACTGTGCTACCTGCAATGCCCGACGCTGGCGAAAAAGAGGTGATGGTGGGCGGTGGTCCGGCTGGCGTTACCGTATTGCGGAAAATAGATACGTTGCCCGTACTGGCGTTTCCGGTCGAGAGGTCTGGACGCCCGTCGCCATCAAAATCAGCGATAACCATACTGCGGGGGGCAGTGCCAGTCGTGAATTGTACGGACGGGTCGAATCCGCTGGCTGTAATAGCGGTGCCCGTTACCCGGTTTTTGA
Source organism: Bacteroidota bacterium (assembly GCA_040385915.1). Taxonomy (GTDB): domain Bacteria; phylum Bacteroidota; class Bacteroidia; order Cytophagales; family ES-bin-26; genus ES-bin-26. The sequence goes on along the minus strand of JAZKGK010000319.1, from coordinate 22,716 downwards.
AAAGAGACAAACGGTTACTTTCCTGGTTGCATATCGCCATATCCGGTTTACGGTCACCGTCCAGATCTCCCAGCGCCACACCAATGGTTCCGCCTCCATTGCTAGGGAAATCAACATTGGGCATAAAACTGATAGAGCCGATTGCTGCACGATTGTTGGTCAGGATCGAAGCGCTTCTACCATTGAAATTACTGGTAACTACCTCCGGTTTCCCATCGTTGTTGAGGTCGCCCAGGGCAACGGCATTGGAATTCGCGCCAGTGGGATAGTTAGCCCGTGCGGCTAGTGCAAGGGTGCCCGGAATGCTGGTATTTTGATAGACCGACACCGTGGCGCCATCATGGGCAAGGATAATTTCCGGCTTGCCGTCGCCATCCAGATCCGCCATCCTAAGGTGGAATGGTGCAGAGGGCGCTGGAAAATCTACTTTATTGGCAAAGGCGATGTTGCCTGCATGGCCCACGTTGCGCAGCAATGAAATCGTTTGGGTGCCTCTATTGGCAACGGCTATGTCGGGTCGCCCGTCACCATCCAGGTCGGCAATGGCCAGGCTGTACGGATTATTCCCGACCAAAAAATCGGTTTTTGGAGCAAATGATGCAGTGTTGAGCGTACCTGCGTTGGCAAGGTTGCGAAAAACTGACACCGTTGCAGCGCTGCTATTGGCTACTGCCACGTCCAGTTTCCCATCACCGTCTACATCGCCCAGTGCCACATCAATGGCGCCACTCAGCCCCGTCAGGCTGGTAGAAACGAAGGAAGCAGGACTAAGCGCGCCAGGAATGCTTACGTTGCGCAACAGGCTGACCGAATTGGCGGATGAATTGGCGACCACCAAGTCTACTTTTCCATTGCCGTCCAAATCTCCCGCCGCTTGCCCCCAGGTGCCCGCTCCCGTGGCAATGTCTACTTTGGGTGCGAAGGAGTATTGGTTGATAATACCGCCATCGGCAAAAGTGGGGACAAAAGGCAGGGGAGAATACGCCGTCAAGCCCCCAACCGTCGTGCTGATGGACTGGTAACTTGCGCCGAAGGGTACAATCACCGTCAGTTCATTCGCCGTTGCTACCGTTACAACACCCCGAACACCACCGAAATAGACAATATTGTTAGCCAGGATAGGGCTGAAATTCGCTCCTTTGATGGTTACCAGGCTACCGACTACATCCGACATGGGAAAGAAGGAAGTGATGGTAGGCGGCGGTGCCAGTGGATTGTTCACTGCCAGGGTAAAAGTGCGGCTGCCAGCACAACCGTTGTTATCCGATACCTGTACAGTGAAGGTGAAATTGCCTGCCTGCGTCGGTGTGCCCGACAACAGGCCACCTGCGCTCAAAGTTACTCCAAGGGGCAAAGTGCCAGCACTAAGTTGGTATCCATACGGCGGAAAGCCCCCACCAGCAGTCAGTAGCTGGCTGTAAGCGGCTTGTTGGGTGGCAATGGGCAGCGTGGTTGGGCTAAGTGTAAGGATGGAACAAGGAACCGTAATCGTAAAGTTGGTGCCTGCCGTTGCCGTTTTTCCACCTATGGTTACGCTGATAGCCACACTACCGCTGATGCCCACCGGCACTATGACGTTGAGTTGTGTGTCCGTTGCTGCAGTAACACTTGCCTGGAATGCGCCGAAGCTGACAACGTTATTGACCGGAGCAGTACTGAAATTCGTTCCGGTAATAATGACCTCACTACCGACATTTCCCGACGCCGGAGAAAAAGAGGTAATCGTGGGTGCAGGCACAATGGCAGCATTTACCTTCAAGGTATAGGCTTGGCTTCCCAGGCAAGCATTGGCATCTTTTGCCTGTATGGCGAATGTAAAACTACCCGCCTCCGTGGGGGTGCCCGACAAGAGACCGTCTGAGCTGATCGTTAATCCGATAGGAAATCGACCTGAGGCAAGGCTATAGTCATAAGGGCCTGCTCCGCCGCTAGCCGTTAATTGCTGGCTAAAGGCTGCGTTTTGGGTAGCAGCAGGTAAAGTATTAGGGGTGAGTGTAATATCGGGACAAAGGGGTATAACAAAAAACTGAGTGGTAGCACTAGCCGTTTGATTATTCGCTGTTAAGCTGATCGTTGTATTACCACTCAGACCTGCTGGTACAGTCACCGTCAGGCTCGTGGCCGTGGCTGCCGTTACCGTAGCGGACACCGTGCCGAAGCGAACGGCATTATTGGCCGCAACAGTATTGAAATTCGTTCCCGTGAGGATGACCGTAGTACCTACCACCCCCGACGTGGGACTAAAAAAAGCGATGTTGGTAGGCAAGGATGCCGAAATTTTGATGAATTCTTGCGACAGCGTGCTGCTCCAGTGGCCGTTGGCATCACGGGAGCGGGCAAAAAGACGGTGTGTTCCGTCGCCAAGGTTGCTTACGTCTACCAGAAAAGGCAAATGAGCAACGGTGGGCGTGGGTGCAAAAGGTACAGACACACCACTGCCGATGCCAGGGTCTGTATCAATATAGTATTCAATGCGGTTCAGGTTGGGCAATGCTGCCACTACCGCCAGGTCAGTTTTGAAAAAAGGACGGCCGTGCGCATGGCTCCAGTGGCCGTTGGCATCGCGGGAACGTACAAAGAGTCGGTGAAAGCCCAGGTTTACGGCGTTGAGGTCTACGGGGAAGGTAAGTCCGTTAATCACCATGTTGGGTGTTATCGAAATGCCGGTGCCACTTCCCGCCCCCGGATCGTTATCAACGAAATATTCTGCCTGAGTAATGTTAATCAAGGGTTGATTGGTGGTTGGCACTTCATGGAAAAAAGGCCGGGACTGCATTTGGCTCCAATTCCCTTGGGCATCGTGGGTACGGATATACAGGCGGTGAAATCCTGCTGAGAGTGCATCCATATCGACCGTAAAGACGATGCCACTAATAGTAGGACTAGCCGTCATGGGGATGTTTATGCCATTGCCAAAGCCTGGATCGGCATCAATAAAATATTCTCCTTTAACAATGTTGATAACTGGCAATGTTGCCGTGGGCACTTCGACAAAAAACGGGCGAATATGGGTCTGGCTCCACACCAAATCGGTATCCTGCGTGCGCACACCAAGGAGGTGAAACCCCGCCTCCAGGCCACTGACATTGATGGCAAACTTAAAATTAGCCACCTGTGCGGCGTTGGTCAATGGCAACCGTATACCTGCTCCAAAGCCGGGGTCTGTATCGATGAAATACTCTACTTGCCGCATGTTATTTTGGGCAAACATTGCCCCACTCAGCCCCAGCCAAAGCCAGAGTAAGCCAATGATTAACCAGAAGGATAGTCGTATTTTCACCTTGATAAGTAGGATTATATGATTTTTAAATAATCCTTTTACCGGTTCGACTGGGTGCTAATGGTGACGTTGAGGGGAGTGGTGTTATTCCCGGTGGCTGTAGTCGAAAAGTTGGTGATCGTGGGAATATTGGTGATACCTGATAATACATAAGGCGTACCACCGCCAAACATCCCGCAGTCTACACCGCCAGTACCCGCACCAATGGCTGGGGAGCCAGGACGCAAGCGCCATTTACCGTCGGTGCTGTTACCCGTGGCACCCACGAATACGTTCGCCATAATCACGTTGTTCTGGTTGCCATTGGCCGTTCCAAACTGAGTCCCTGACCCAAGGTTGTTGGACCACGATGAGCCAGTCTGCGAAAAAGTCCCCGTATTAGTCATAATGTTATTGGCCAACGTACTGTTCGTAACGGTAATGCTACCCTGAATCGTGTTGTTGTTAATGACCGCCGTAGTAGTTTGGCTCAGACTGATGGAACCCTCTATAAAGTTGTTTCCGATAAACAAATTAGCTAATGAACCGCCTAATGCGATGCTATTGCCACCAATGTAATTCTGAATAATATTGATGGGATCGGTAATGACCGCACTGTTGTTTCTTACCCCACTCATATTGTTGCGGCTGATAGTAAGGTTGCCCACATCATTAATGGTCACAATAAAAAAACTACAGCCCTTTATGACCGATCCTGCACTGCCCGTATTAAGCGTGATGGAACCCATAGTCGCCTGCAAAGTAGTAGCCGTGACTCCGGAATTTTCGCTCAGGAAATAGCCGGTGCCAATAAGTGTGATACGTTTAGTAAAAGTGACGTCGCCATAGGCTGTAAACGAGCCTTCTACGTAGATAATATCGCCAGTGGTGGCAGCATCGTGGGCGGCTTGTATGGTAGTAAAGTCAGCATTTACACCTGGGGTATTGTTTACCCGCCAGCGTCGTTGGGCATGGGCTTGGTTGCTTCCCAGTAACAAGAGCAAGGCAAAACAAATCGGGGCAAACAATCGGTAGCGCTGTAACATGATTTGAAGAGAATTTAGTATTTAAATTATCTTCGCAAGGTATTTAATACCTACTCACCTGTCAATAGAACGATAGTTATAGGGGAATACCATGTAAAAAGGGCTTTTTGATATTAGTAATGAGGACAAGTATTGTCTTCATTACTAATTCCCATTGTTCTCTTGAAGTGCGTGTTTCGTTTCGCTGCCAGCAGTATGCCAATACCGGCGATAATACCCATACCACTTAAGATTTGTCCCATATTAATCGGCAGGTTGCCTTCAAATGCGGCTTGATTATTCTTTAGAAACTCGATTAAAAAACGAAAAATGAATAGAAGGATCATAAAAATCCCCGTAATAGCGCCCGCCGGCAAAATAGATCGCTTATACTTCCACAGGTAAAAGGTCAACCCCAGCAAAACCAGACAGAAAACCGCTTCATATAGCTGGGTTGGATGACGAGGTACGAGGGGCAAAAGGTCAGGATCCGTTTCTCGGGCAAAGACAACGCCCCATGGCAGCGTGGTTGGTTTACCATAAATTTCGGAGTTGAAGAAGTTGCCTAATCGAATGAAACCTCCCAGGGATACGGCGATTGCGATTCGGTCTGTCACCCAGAGGAAAGGTTGGTCGGGTTTTTTACGGCAATACAGATACAAGCCTAGAAATATGCCAATGCCGCCTCCGTGGCTGGCCAGTCCGCGAAAGGGTGGAGTAATGAGCAGTACCAGCCATTTGACGGGGTAAGCCAGAAGTATTTCCCATTCATAGAAAATGAAATGTCCCACTCTTGCCCCCACAACGGTGGCAAGGCCGACATAGAGGGTAAGACTGTCCACATCCGAAGCAGGTTTATTCTCCTGCCGGAAAACGTAGGAGATAAGGGGCTGGCCTACTACGAAACTAAACGCAAAAAACAACCCGTACCAGGTGATTGGAAAGTCGATGTTGAAAAAGTGAAAAATAACTATCTCTGGAGAGATATCCCAAACAATGAATAAAGCCAGGGTAGAAAGCATCAATAAAGGATCGGTTTACTAAAAGAAGAAGCCTAGCACCCAGTCAGGCCTAGCAAAAATAAACTCACACACAATTGGAGGAGTATGCTTTGAGAGGGTCTATACCAGGGCATGGGAATTGTTTTTTCCTTCAGCAAATCAGACAATTCCGACGGGCTATAATGGCATTGCTGATCGGCATGGTCCTGATAGGATTTCCATACGGATCTCATTTCTTTTAAATCCATTGAATACGAGGGGTTAAAAGCTTTTCCAGTTTAATTTTAATTCGGTTGATACGCGTGCTGACATTGGTTTTACTTAATTCTAACAAAGTGGCAATTTCATCGTAGGAATTCTCGTCCAGGTAGAGCATAATAATGGCTCGGTCTAATTCCCCCAGTTGTCGAATGCCTTGATAGAGGGCTTGAGTGGCTTCATCCAAACCATCTAACTCCTCCGGATTAGGAATTTCCCAAACTTTCTCAGAAATAGATTCACTCTTAGGGCAGGATCTCTCTTTTCTGATTCTGGTAAAAACAGTATTGAGGGCAATCCGATATATCCAGGTAGAAACCTTTGATTCCCCTTTAAAGGAAGGATAAGCCTTCCATAACTGTAAAACAATTTCCTGGAACAAATCTTTTCTATCCTCCGCTAAGGGAAAGTACAGACTGCAAAGGCCGTGAATAAGCTTTTGCTGAGTCGATAATAATCGAATAAATTCTGCTTGTAAGGCTGCTTTAGACACTAGAACGGCTTAAATAAAGGATTATAAAAGATTAGTCGCAGGAAGGCGTAAAAAGTCACAAGAAATGGGAATTTTTTCTATTAAAATGTGAGATACGTAGTCGTGCCAAAATAAACGACGTTTTACATTGGATTCACTATCCTGTTTACTACCGCCCATCCTTGTCATTTTGCCGGGTGGCCAGAGCCAAAAAATCTTGCCAGCCAGGACTTTGAATCGGAAACCCATCCTAATAACCGTTGAATGACCAAAAGAGAGGCTTCATGGTTGCTCCTTTGCAAATCATGCCCGATCGGTTTGGCTGTACTACTCATCATTTAATCCCTTTCCCTGGAGAATTTGCTGCATACATTTTTCAACCCTAGACTCCCGGGTTTTGGCTTGTTTGGGGGCAGAAAAATAAAGCAGGTAGGCTCTTTGCCGTCCTGGTGTTAATGTATCAAAAGCGGTTTTCAAGGCAGGAATTTCATCTAGTTTTTGTTGAAATTCTTCAGGAATGATGAATTCTGTATTCTTTTTGAAATTTACTTTCAAACCGGCTTTTTCCACTTCAATGGCTTCATAAATATAGGCTTTCAAGATGGGTTTCATCTCAACTATTTCCCCAACATGGGTGAACCGAATCTGGCGAGCAGCCTGCGTATTCTCCGTTTGTTGGATTAGAATACCATTGGCATCGTTTAATAAGGCACCTTTGACAAACAAAAGCGCACAGTATTCTTTAAACACATGGATTAAAACTAGGTTGCTTTTCTGAAACGTGTAACAAGGCACTCCCCACTTCAATTCTTCGGTCAACCCACAGTCAAGAACGAGCATTCTCAAGTGCTCCAGCTCTTGCTGCCACTTTTGGGTTTTACTAAAATAAAAATCAACCTTAGGATTCATTCTGTTCGTTTATTGGTTAACTGAAATGATTTTTCTATCCGCAGGCCTGAAATACCACGATACCACAGTCAGGATTAGTAATAGCAACGAGGGAGCTATTTCATTCATGGAATCACCCGATGCGATACGTGAAAATGTGGCTCCCGACATGGCAAAGAAAAAGCCTGCATAAGCCCATTCCTTTAGTAAAGGAAATGAAGGAATAAGCACCGCTACAACGCCCAATATTTTCCAAATATCATACCCAAGCCTGACTTGGGTATGAACCTGCTGAGCAAAGAAACCGGAAAGGTAATCTAGGAAATGCTGGTACCTGGAATTCTATTGAAATCCCGTAGCAAATTCAGTAGGCTTAACTAACGGACGGCTCTTTTTCTTCTCAAGCTTCGTTGCCTGCGTTTTTCAAAAAGGGCGATCCTTTACCAGTGGTCAGGTAAGCCTGTAAGCTGGCGAGAAATGTATCCCAGCCGGCCTCACACACCTCATAACATTCGACGCTTTGATTTAAACCCTCGTGCAAAAAAGCTAAGGTTGTACCCTGGTCAGCAGCGCTTAAGGTCCAAATCTGCTTAGTACCCACCCATTCTGCCTTATTTGCCAGAGAAGCCATGTCGATATAAGCTTTCACACATGTCCATACTACTTGCTCATTGGGTGTCGCCTCGACAATATCTATTGTTTTGCGGGTTTTGCCAAACGAGATGGTAAAACTGTCGCCTGTGCGGGCGGTAGCCCCAGTCAGGTCATTGCTCCACCAGTCCGAAATATGTTCGGTAATAGCGGCATAAACTTCCCCTATTGGTTTGTTTATGGTCAGGCTTTTTTGATAATCGTTCATAGGGATTTTGTTGGTTTTAGTGCCATGACTATCCTTCGACAGGCCGAAATTCTTTTTCATCTGCTGTTCTTGGGTTGCCAGTACTGTTCGGCTGGCCTTTAGCTGTGGTAATCAGGCTCGATAAACTTTGCTGGATATATTGGGTCCAGGCATTTTGACATTTCTCGAAGCACTCATATGCGGGAACTAAACCCTGCTGGGTAAATCTGATCCGGGTTTTGCCGTCCTGTTCAGCGATTTCAAAAATGATTTTGTTGTCTATCCATTCGCTTTTGTCTTTCGTAAACTTGAAATAGTTGTCCATCACCAGCCAAACGACTTTTTTGTCGGGAACGACTTCTATTAACTTCATTTTGCAGGTATGGATATCTTCGAAATGATAGGTAAACTCATCATTGAGTTGCTCTGTACGGCCTTCTATTTCTTCTGACCACCATCCGCGAACATTATTGATGGCATTGAATGCTTCTTTTGGAGTTTGTTCTACCAATAGGGTAGTGGTAAAATCTGATGTAGTCATTTTCTTTAAGATTTTGGATTTTGGAAATTTTCTGTTTCAATAGCAACAAGGCAAAATTGCAGTCTTAATTTGGTATTATCAGGCTGTGAAATAGACATTATATAGGGTTGATTTGGACAAAATAACCAGCTATCTTTGGTCGAAAATTTTGCCATGAAACAAGTAACTATAGTTGTCCCTAAGGGAAACACTAACCTAAGCAGCATTACGGGTTCGTTTGAAATCCTGACCCGAGCAAATGAGTATTGGCAAAAGATGGGGCACAAATCCAGGATTGAAATACGGATAGCTGGGTTTGTGACAGAACTGAAATTGGATGCCGGATTCTTTTCGATTCATCCGGTAAATATTGAGGAGATAAAAAAAACTGACCTGCTGATTATACCTTCTGTTTCTTATGATGATAAGCTAATTAAAGAGAATGCAGCGCTTATTAGTTGGATTAAGGATCAATATAAGCATGGGACTGAAATTGCGAGTATGTGCTCGGGTGCATTTTTGCTGGCTGCTACGGGCTTGCTGGAAGGAAAGAGCTGTTCAACGCATTGGATTGCGGCAGCTGATTTCAGGCGGCTGTTTCCAAAAATTAACCTTCAAATCGATAAACTGATCACTGCTGAAAGGGGAATATATACCAATGGTGGTGCCTTCTCATTTTTGAACCTGATACTTTTCTTGGTTGAGAAATATTTTGACAGACCGACCGCCATTTTCTGCTCAAAAGTTTTTCAAATTGACATGGATAGAACATCGCAATCACCGTTTTTTATGTTTCAAACCCAGAAGAACCATGGGGACGAATTAATTGGCAAAGCACAAACATATATTGAAGAAAATCTAAGCGAAAAAATTTCTTTCGAAGCACTGGCTTCAACACTTGCCATTAGCAGGCGAAATTTTGACAGACGTTTTATCAAAGCTACCGGTAATACTCCGGTGGAATATTGGCAGCGCGTAAAAGTAGAAGTGGCCAAAAGCACGTTGGAAAAAGGCAGGAAAAGTATTTTTGAGGTGATGAATGAAGTGGGCTATTCCGATAATAAGGCGTTCAGAGAAGTTTTTAAAAAAATAACCGGCTTGTCTCCCTTGGATTACAGAGCGAAGTATACTAAAGAAGCCGTTTTGGTTTAGCGTGGGTTATTGATGCATCCACCAATATCGCTATACCGTATGTATCTATTAATCGCTTGAGCGAGGCCTCGGCGACTTGCTTGATATGCTCCGGACGGCTATCCAGTTCACTCCATCTCCCCTCACCGTTGGAAGCAGGTTTGAACCCCAATTTGGTGGCAATCACCACTTGTCCACGGAAGGGAGCCAGCGCTTCTCCCACCAGTTCTTCATTGATAAAAGGCCCATAGACCTCAGCAGTATCAAAGAAGGTAACGCCGCGTTCGACGGCTGAACCTATCAGCGTAATCATCTCCTGCTTGTCTGCCGCTGGACCAAGGCCAAAGCTCATGCCCATACAGCCGAGCCCGATGGCCGAAACCTCCAGGTTGCTCTTTCCAAGTGTGCGTTTTTTTATTTTAGTATCCATATTTGTTAATGTTTGTTGCCTATGCTTATAATTAATGCTTTATACGAATAGGCTTTGAGTTGGATTAGGTACTATACCTGTGACCAAGTAGGGTAGTTTTTATGAAAAGCAACCCGCTGTCACCCCCTTCGGGTTTGTGGTAAATGCCTTTGGCTATAATCATTTCAGTCCTTCTGGCTTGGATTACTTATGCCTGTTAGTGGTATCCTAACCTGTCTGCCAGAAATCAGTCAGTGATTGCCCCGACTGACTCTCACCCGAACTTTAGTAACCATCCCTTTTTGCCAATCAAAATAATTCTTTTACCTTGTCAATAGATCAGCCGACCTTGCTAAGTGCAGGCTGAATAATTGAAAACTGCTGATTGAAATATTTTTTTAGACACGGACTTGGTGGCGCATGCGCTGTTTTTGGTGAACGACCACCTGGCAATTTTCTCCAAACAGTTATCATAAAAACGCTCGAAGGAAATAACATTTCTATAATTAACTGGTTTGTTTTATATCAAACCTAACCTGAACCGATGGAGGAATTTGATACCATAATTATTGGCTCCGGTGCGGGAGGGCTTTCCGCTGCCATTTGCTTGGCCCGAGCGGGACAAAGAGTAGTGGTGTTAGAACAGCATTACGTTCCTGGCGGCTGGTGCCACAGTTTTTATCGCAACGGCCATCGATTTAGTCCTGGTGTGCATTATTTGGGAATGATGGACAAAGGCGAATCAACCAGTAGCTTGTACGAAGGGTTGGGCATTGCCAATGATTTGGTCTTTTTCAGAATGAATCCGGCTGGATACGAACACTGCTGGATAGGAGAAGAACGCATTGATATGCCCGCGGGCATTGACCAACTCTACGAAAGCCTTTCCAATCGATTTCCTACAGAAAAAACCGGCCTGAAAAAATACTTGAAAGTAGTCCGGGATGTGAGCCGGCAATTGCAATTAATTCCCAAAATGAACGGCTTCTGGGACAATGTACTCATTCCCTACCGTACCCGCCACCTGGGAAAATATGGGCTTTTTAGCCTCAAAAAAGTGCTTGACTGGCATATCAAAGATCCACTCCTGAAAAAGGTACTCAATGTGCAATGCGGCGACCACGGTTTGCCACCTGCTCAAGCCAGTTTTCCCTTGCATTGTGCCGTAATGGATCATTATTTTGATGGCGGGTTTTATCCGATGGGTGGTGGTGGTGCGATTGTGAAAGCGATGACCAATGCCATCAAAAGGCACGGTGGGCAAATAAGAACGGGCCAAGGAGTGAAACGCATTTTGTTGGAAGGAGATAAAAAGCTGCGGGCAGTGGGCGTAGAATTGAATAACGGTGAGCAAATAAGAGCCAAAAGAATCGTATCCAATGCCGACCCGGACAAGACTTATTTGGACATGATAGGGGCTGATAACTTGAGCCAAAAATTGCGCGATAAACTGGCGAAAACACGCTATTCCGTCACCTCCCTCATCTTTTTCTTGACTGTAGACGTGGATGTTCGGAAGGCGGGCATGGATTCTGGAAATATCTGGATGTTGCGCAACCAGGACTTAGATCAGTTATTTGGAGCAATGACGGCCAAGGATATTCTAGCAGAAGATGAATTCCCGGCGCTTTTCATTAGCTGCACAACCCTAAAAGACCCAGCCAGTTACAATGGCCGACATCACAATATTGAAGTAGTGACGTTGATAGATTATGAATCGTTCCGGGAGTTTAACCAGACCGCCGATGCTCGCTCTCAGGCGTATTTGCAACACAAAGAGCGTATTTGCCAAAAGCTGCTCAATAGCCTGGATAGGGTAGTTCCGAACATTCGCGACCACGTGGTTCAAATGGAATTGGGCACGCCGATTACCAGCGAATTTTACATTAATTCGACCAAGGGAAATGCCTATGGCACCGAAAAAAGCTTCCGGCAAACGGGTCCTTTCGCTTTCAACAAAAAATCAGAAATAGAGAATTTGTATTTGTGTGGCGCCAGTATTTTGTCCCACGGCGTAGCCGGTGCCAGCAATTCTGGTGTACAAACGGCGGCGGCCATTCTCCATTGCCAGGCCGATGAATTAATAAAACCAGAGGCCGGGCAACATGTGCGAATTTATGATGCCGAAGACAATACCCACTGGCCCGCGTGGATTCACCAGAAAATGGCAGATAAAAAATCGCACCTCAAAGAGATGGCCGTTCTGAAGGCTTAGTTAATGCTGTATTTCCCCTTGCGCTATACCGAAATCAATTCTTAAACAACCACAAGAACAACTGTTGTAGAAGACCGGGCAATAAGACAGTTATGGAAAGCGGCAATCTTCCATTCGCCCAAGTGTTTAACGGCCACATTCGTATTAATGGACTGGCGACTGGTGGGAGCTTTCTTCTGCCAGGATGAAAACCAATCCAGAGTTGTACGCCCAGATGGCACAATTGTATCAACGCTTTCTTCAGAGTAATCTCTCACGCCCTGCTTTTTGCCAAGCCGAAGGGTTAGCTTACGCGCAGTTCTGTTATTGGTGTAAACGTTTGGCGAAGGAAAAGCGTCCCGTTGGTTTTGTGCAACTGCCTTTGCCCGCCTCTCCTACACCGATGATGATTTTAGACCTGGCTGAGAAAGGGCGATTGGAATTCTACTCTCCTGTAGAAGCACATTTCTTGCGCGAACTTCTTCACTGATGCTGGCTTTATCAGCTAGTTGCCGCTATTTCCTGTATCGGAAAGGCACGTATATGCGCTGTGGCTTCTATTCTCTGGCCGGATTAGTAACCAATGAGTTAGGTCAAGATCCCTTGAGTGGCGATGTGTTTATTTTCATTGGCAAGCGAAGCAATTAGCTTCGCTTGTTGCAATGGGATCGGGGCGCGTTTTCTCTGTATAGCAAACGATTAGAATAAGGGACGTTCCAATGGCTTCAAGGAGCCCATGCTCAAATTACCGACCAGGACCTGATGCTTGTATGGTTTGGAAAAAGGGCGACTTTACCTACTTTTACCTGATGTCTACGTCTGCTTCCTATCAAGAACTCTACGAAAGTTCCCTGCGGGAGATTGCCCTCTTGCAAGAGAAGTTGGCCGTTGCCCTGGCCGAGATTAATCAGCTGCGCCGACAGCTCTTTGGCCTTGGGTAGGAAGAACTATCTATTCGCTGGGGCAGCCCCGCTGGATCGCACGAGGCCAAGCTCTATTCCTTTTTAGGCTCCTGTCAACGAAACAATGTGCAACCAAATCTATGGCTCGCCGATGTGCTGGAGAAGCTCAATGATCCAGAATATGAGGGCAAGTGTTCCGACCTCTTGCCCAACCGTTGGAATAACAGCTAAATTTCAAAGGCATACCATATGGAGCAGCAATTTCTTCAAAGCTAGTGCCTAATGGGCTTTAAAAAAATATGGGGTTCCTCGGACGCTTACCATTTCAAATAAAGTTGACGAACGACTGACTAATGCAATTAAAATAGCAAAAGAATGGACAGAAGATAATGTGTCGGTTGGTATTGCAAGAAATGCTTCATTTGAAGCAATAGCCGTTGCCAATGAATTGACTAATCCAATTGAAATTGCCGTAGCCCGTTCGGTTGGACACGCTGTCGCAGGCTGACCATTCACTACGAGCAGTAGCGTATGCAATAAAAGCTTGCTGACAAATCTTTTGATATTGAACGAAAATTTCAAGATAAACAGTTATCGCTTGGCATCGAGGAACTTGTTCTATCTGCAAGGAATCAAAAGAATATAAAAGTCAATGGAACTGACAAAGGAAAAATAACGAACCACTAACAGACTTTTGGCAAGGGTTATGCTGCAATATGGCGGCTTACATATAAAAGCTTAACTTTTTTACTACTATTTATCTTTTGTACTGTACTCGGCTAAAGGAATGCAATTTCCGCCACAAAGCCAATGCTTCAACGTTACTGGCAATGTTGGACGACCAGTCTCCCAAGACAATTTTGACATATTGACACAGAAATTAGCAAAAAACATCAATACAACGGAAAGTTGTTGGAATACAACCGAAAGTAGCGTGAAAGCAACTAATGGTAGCGGACTTTATTTGCATAACGGTAATGAGACAAAATATCTTTGTGGCATCACAAAAAACAAATAATAAGATGCTAAATTCAAAATCAATTGGCAATAAAATTGCCGAAGCAAGAAAGAAAATTAATCTTTCTCAAGCAGAACTTGCACAGCAGGTTTCAATTAGTCCTCAAGCCATTGGGAAATGGGAACGTGGCGAATCAATGCCAGACATCACGACCTTAAACCGAGTTGCAGAAATTTTCAAGGTTGACCTTAACTATTTCTCCGAAACTTTCAAAGTTAACGAAGCGGCAAACGCATTTGAAACGACCGAAAAGCAATCCGTTGAAATCCCAACAACATTGCTTAAGAAAAATTCGGGTTTAAATTGGAATATGTCATCAGGGAACTGGGTTGACGCTGACTTTTCAGGACTGAACAATCTTAAAGACAAATTCAGTAATTCAAATATGAAGAACTGTAAGTTTGTGGGTTCAGACTTATCAACCTTAAAACTTGAAAACAACAATATTGTAGGCTGCGATTTTTCTAAGTCAGATATGAGAAATAGTAAAATTCAGGCTTCTAACTTATCAAACGACCAGTTTATTGAATGTTCTCTGATAGACACGGAATTTTCGGCAAGTGAAATTAGAAACTGCAATTTCTCAGAAACAAATTTCTCCGGAGTTGAATTAAAAAAAACAGAACTGAGAAGTTGCATCGTAGAAAATGCTATCTGGAAACTAACGTCATTTGAAATGTCGCATATATCCGACACAGTTTTCAATGGAAAAATTGAAGACTGTTCTTTCGACAATTGCTCATTTTCAAAAGTAACCTTTAAAAATGCAACAATCATAAACACTTTTTTTAAAGGCAAAAAACTGAAAGGTATTCAGTTTATAGACTGCCAAGTAGACAAAATTACATATGAGTTCTTAAAAAACGGTAAAGCTGATTTAGCAGGACTAACAATATTAACTTAGAAACTAGAAATCAAGACGAAATAAAAACAATGCTGGTAACAAGGGTTGTGCTAAAAAGGGGCAGAAGTGTAAACTTGAAGCTTTATGCTTCGATATCCCCTTCTTCGCAAAGCCCTTGTCAGCGGCAACCTTCCGCCATTTTGTTAGTTTTTAAGCGGTAGCGGCTTGGTGGGCGATGAAGAAGGCCAACCGAAAGGCAGTGCTCAACAAGATTGTTGCTCCTTTTACTCACATTAACATTGGATGGGTAATGTAAAAATGGCGTTATGTGTGCTATTATTGGCTGGCCGTACCTGGCTTAAGCCTTGCGCCCAATTATAAAACACGCCCCAGTTCATCGGCCTTGCGCCAGGTCTCCATATAGCTTAGCGCATTTGATAGTACAAGCCCTTTCGGCTGTGATCCAATTGCTGATTTGCTGCCCGTAATTCGCGTGCTTCCGCCGCACTGATACGAGCCGATTGGCCTTCAGAACCTATACGCATGTTTCCTGTTTCCAAGTAAGTGAGCGCTTGGCGGAGGCATGCTTCTTCGGGATCGCCAAAATCTTTGGTGAGGTCATCAGCTACCGCTTTATCCACCGGTAAACCATCGTAGTAATCTCCGTAGTTATCTGCATTCACATTCTTGAAGGCCACGGCGGCTACCACATAATTTTCAGCCGGATTGCTTTTGCTCATTTGAATAGGTACTACCGGAAAGCCGACGGGCTTACCCACAGTAGTATCGCCAATGAGCTTTACATTCATATAGGGGCGAAGCGAATTGATGAGTAGTTCGCTGGCCGAAGCAGTACCGCGGGTGGTAATGAACACGATACGACTGAAGTTAAAGCCCGACGGTGTATTGGCAAAGGTGATCGTTCGGTTTTCAGAGGCATACTTATCATTCCACTGCATCTTGTACATCACCTTACCCAATGCATTGGCCGGAACGAGCAAATTAGCAAAGCTTTCCATGATGTCCGTCCTACCGCCGCCATTGTAGCGCAAATCGACCACCAACTCATTAATGTCCTGTGCTTTGAATTCGTTAAAAGTCGTTTGCAGCTCTTGTACCGCTGTATTGCCCAGAAATGTATTGAATAGCACATAGCCCACTTTCCGGTTTCCTACCGTGAGTATCTTGTGGCTCAAGACCGGGTTGGTCTGGTAGGCATCGGTATGCAAAGTGAGGGATTGTTGGGTGCCATCGGGCTTTTGAAAACCAATAGTCACAGTATTTTGAGCTAAGGCACTATTAAGTGCCGCTGCATTTTTGGCACTTCCTTCCACGCCATTGATATGGAGCACCCGCCAACCTCGGGTTACGCCCTGCTTGCCAGCCGATGACTGTGCGTAGGCGTAATTGATGCGCAGGTCGGTAGACGAGGCAAGCTTGAAGCCTACACCAAAGTCAGCTTCTGTCCCCGCCTCGATGTTATCCCAATCGGTTTGGTGCATCACAAAACTAAAACGGTCTTCGTGCTGGCCTTTGCCATTAAGCGGGCTGTATGTACGCACTTTATTAATAACAGCCTCACCAGAAGGGTAAGTTAAAGGAAGAAAGGAATTGCGGTCAGGTAATTGGGTTGTCCACAGATAAAGCTCTTTGGAATAAAAATAGATGCTGTCGCGTATATCCGCAGTAATGCCGGTTGGCTTGGGGTCTTTGGTATGGCATGCACTCAGCAGGCAAATAAATGTGCTTACAAACGCCCATTTGCGCATAATATAGGTTTGCTCAAGTATATTCTTCATACGGTAAGTAGCTAGTTTTCTTTGATGAAAGCAAGGATAATTTAACAGGAGAAATTTACCAGTATTTAACGATTTGTAGCCCTTTTTATGCGTCTACAAATTGGTTTTTGCAGTAAAGCCATCAATCATTTTACTGGCGTATGTAGGCAGTTTTTAGAAAGATCACAAAGGGCACTTTGGATATACGGAAGCTGGTTCGTTCCTTTGCCGGGCGCATTTTTCTTCTTCGTTCATTTATATGAAAATTATTTGGCTTGTTACCCGCTATTTTACTCTGGCGGCTTTTCTTTTCACCACTGCTATTTTACTGGCCTCCTGCGGGCAATCGAAACAGATTCACAAAAGCTACTACAGCGACGGCAAGCTTCATCAGGAAGTAGAATACGAGAACAATATGCCCCATGGCAAGCTCACGGTATACTATCCCAGCGGTAAAATAAAAGCGATCGGGTATTTCAAAAATGGCCAAATGGATAGCACTATCACGAATTATTATGAAAATGAAAAAGTAAAATCATCCAAATATTACCGGAATGGACTGATAGAAGGCCCTTTTCAAAACTTCCACGAAAACGGTAACCAGATTTCCAGCGGCCATTACCACAAAGGCCTGCGGACGGGCTATGTCTATGACTATTTCCGTGATGAGCCGGGCAAGATAAAGCAAAAGGCCTATTACTATAATTTTCAGGGAAAAGAAGCCATTGGCTATACCGTTGCTTATAACAGAGATGGTAGCGTCTATGAAACCAATCCGGGACAAGTATTGATCAAATTCGCTGGAGATACCTTGAAAGTGGGACAATCGGTAGACTTGGAATGTAGGTTGGCAGAAGTCGAACAGGAGTTGCAGGCGGTTGTATTGGGGGAGTACGATGAACAGTTTCAATTATCTGATCCTCAAAGCCTGGATACAACCAAAGCAACTGACAGCAAAAAGGCTATCATTCACTATACACCCACCAAAGTCGGACTGAACCCTATCCGTGGCGCTGCCTTGTTGCGTTTAACATCAATTCAAAATGGTATCACGCGCCAAATAACGGTAAAACCCATATATTTCGAATACCCTCTATACGCTAATTAACAATTAACAATTAACAATTAACAATTAACAATTAACAATTTTATTATATAACTCTTGAATAGGGGCTAAAGAGAAAAAGGCTTTTATTATCGTGTTTTAGCTGTTTTGACCACGAATTCATTGAAACGTTTTCGGGGTTAATATAAAAAGGTCGGAAGCATTCCAAACGCTTCCGACCTTCTTTTTTCAGAACAATAAACAGAAACCCAGCCATCACTGTTAATTGCTCACTGTTAATTGTTAATTGACCTTAGCGGTACATGACGGCTTCTACGGCTTGTAGGGTACGCTTTACGTTAGGTAGAATTTCTTCGATAAGGGTTGGGGCATATGGTAGAGGAAGATCCCGGTTGGTTACCCGCATCACGGGAGCATCCAGGTAGTCGAAGGCGTAGCGCTGTACGTGGTAGGCTATTTCGCTGGAAATGGAAGCCAAAGGCCAGGCTTCTTCTACTACTACTAAACGGTTGGTCTTCTTCACTGATTTCACCACGGCAGCATAGTCAATCGGACGAACAGAGCGCAAGTCAATCACCTCTGCCGATACGCCATTCTTTTCCAATTCTGCCGCCGTCGACAAGGCTACTTTCATCATCTTTCCGAAAGAAACGATGGTTACGTCATTTCCTTCACGCTTTACATCTGCTACACCAATCGGAATGAGGTATTCGTGCTCAGGCACTTGTCCTTTGTCGCCGTACATCAGCTCCGATTCCATGAAAATCACCGGATCGTTGTCACGAATGGATGTCTTTAGCAAACCTTTGGCATCGGCAGGGTTAGAAGGCACAACCACTTTCAGACCAGCAGTATTGGCAAACCAGTTTTCGAAGTTTTGTGAGTGTTGTGAGCTAAGCATACCAGCATTACCTGTTGGCCCACGAAATACGATGGGCACGGAATACTGACCACCCGACATCGACATCAGTTTGGCTGCGGAATTGATTACCTGATCAATGGCGACCAACGAAAAGTTGAAGGTCATAAATTCAATCACCGGACGAAGGCCATTGGCAGCAGCGCCTATGCCAATACCAGCAAAGCCCAATTCGGCAATGGGGGTGTCAATCACGCGTGAAGGACCAAATTCGTCAAGCATGCCCTGACTTACTTTGTACGCACCGTTATATTCGGCTACTTCTTCTCCCATCAGGAATACACGCTCGTCGCGTCGCATTTCTTCGTTTAGCGCTTCTCGCAAGGCTTCCCTGAATTGTATTTCTCTCATCGGATGTATTTTAGTAAACTTGTCAATATGCGAGTAAAATTAGGGATTGGCCGCCCAATTCGCAAATGCATAAGCCAGGTAATTCCAAGTCATGCGCGTATTTATAACCATACCATAGTCAAATACGTATCGTTATCTGCAATAAATGACTAATCTGTTCGATATGGCTATGAAAAAACAACTGTGGATCACCGGAATAGTGGCCTTGTTATGGATTTGCCCGTTTGGGACACAAGCACAACGCAAGCCGGTTTCCCGTAAACCCAATCGGCTTGCTGAAGTAGAAATTCCAAAAAATGTGATAAAAATTAATCCACTCAGCCTCTTTGCCCTGACCACTTCGGTCTCCTACGAGCGGGTTATCAACGAACAGATGAGTGGGCAATTGGGGCTCTTTTATACTTTTCCGGTCATTAAAATTGCCCATACCAAATTTCAGGGCTTTGGCCTCACACCTGAGTTTCGATATTATTTTGTCGCCCTTGATAAAGCACCCAAAGGATTTTACGTCGCGCCCTTTGTGCGTTACCAGCGTTTCACCCTTACCTACGACGATCCCGAAAGCAATCAGTATGATGGAACGGCCGTATTCAGGGCCATGGGCGCTGGTGCCAATGTCGGTGGACAGTGGATATTTGGCGAAAGTTTTACCCTCAATGCCTTTGTGGGATTGGTAGCCAATGGATATACCCTGAAGACCGACGTGCCCGGCTTAAGCGATAAAATCCGAATCCCCATTACCGGCTCAGTAAGTCCAAGGTTCGGAATTTCGATGGGAATGGCGTTTTAAGACCGATACGCGAATATATTCAATTGCAAATCCATGACGGTATTGTTGCGATAGAAGTGGTTGTATAGGGGTCGGGGGCGATCTTGTGCATCGCGGATAAAATAACGAAAATTGTTTTTCCGCAGAATTGCCAGAATTTCATCCAGGTCTTGTGGCTGGCCGAGGTAAGCGTGGTATTCCAGGAAAATGTGCTGTACATGCGAAAGCACGTCTTGACAATCTTTGAGCACTGCGGTTTCTGCCCCTTCAATATCTATTTTCAGCATGTCAATCCGCGTTTCGGACGCTAGTTCCTCTTTCAATCGAGTGGAAGGTACACGCACCTTGTTGCCCGTGGCAAAAACCGAAGCGCCATCAGCTCCTTCTTGTCCAATTTCAATCCCATCGTTATTTACCCAAACCGCCTTGGTCATAATTTCCACTCCACTGATACTATTCTTGGCTAGGTTATCGGTTAGGTAAGCCGCAATGCTGGGATCGGCTTCAAATGCTCGAATGCGTGCTTGGGGGTACAATTGTTTAAAGTAGGCACAACTGCTGCCAACGTTGGCTCCGCAATCGTAAATGACTGGTTGCGCGGTAACCGATTGAAAATAATACGCTTCTTCCACAAAAATCTCCTTGAATTGCCACAGGAATGAATTGGCATCCGGCACCCGGAAACGGTATTGCAGGAAATGGACGGGTGTAGGCCGATACCTTGCTGTAGCGCCGTAGCGCAATGCCAGCAGTAGAAAAGTACGGCTTTCGCGGCTGCGAAGGAGGTAGTAGAATTCTTTAAAAAGGATTTTTAAAAAAAGCATGGAGAATGTGCTGATGGGTTTAGGTAATGATCGGCTTGTCGTACCGAAGCGCGAAACGGTTGTTGGTGACGAAGTTAATTGCCCGTTCGTATGCGGTTGAGTCGATTGAATACCAGGTTATAATAATGTGGCAAACCACCAAACATACAGACAACTTCCATTTTTAACAGGTAAATGCTTGTTACACCAATAAACAGAAAATGGCTTCAAAATCAGGCTGTTTTACGGGGTTCAAAGTTCGAATAAAATATCACATAGCAGGCAAGCTCTTTTCTGAAAATAATAGGTAAGGCAGTCATTTATTTGCGATGTGCCTGGCGTGCGGCATCTTTTCTGTCGAATATTAAATTGTCCAGTAATTAGAAAACCGCTTTGGCTTTGGCCAGAAAACCGCTCTTTTGAGCAAAATAACCGCTGGTGAATGGCGCAAATTTCTGCTAAAAACGGTATATTACAGGATAAATCTGACTCATATTTGACTCATGCGTGAAGACTATTTGAAAGGGGGAGCCGAATATCTTTCCCCGGTGGAAAAGGAAATTGAAAAGGCCTTGCGCCCGTTGAGCTTCAGCGATTTTGAAGGCCAGGATAAAATACTTGATAACCTGAAAGTGTTCGTTACGGCTGCCAAGCAAAGGAAAGAAGCCTTAGACCACGTGCTACTACACGGACCTCCCGGCCTGGGCAAAACTACCTTATCCAATATCATAGCCAATGAACTGAATGCCGATATCAAAATAACGTCCGGCCCGGTCTTAGACAAACCCAGCGACTTGGCGGGCGTGCTAACCAAACTGGAGCCGCACGATGTGTTGTTTATCGATGAAATTCACCGCCTCAATCCCATTGTAGAAGAGTATCTGTATTCGGCGATGGAAGACTACCGGATCGATATTATGCTCGATTCAGGCCCGAATGCCCGTAGCGTGCAGATTACCTTGAATCCATTTACCTTGATTGGTGCTACTACCCGCGCAGGTTTGCTCACTTCTCCCTTACGGGCACGCTTTGGAATCAATGCGCGGCTGGAATACTACGATGCCGCTTTGTTGGCCTCCATTCTGAAACGCTCGGCGGGAATTCTGTCTACGCCTATTGATGATGATGCAGCGTACGAAATAGCCCGTCGGAGTCGGGGAACGCCTCGGATTGGCAATAACCTGCTGCGCCGTACCCGTGATTTTGCCCAGGTAAAAGGCGATGGGAAAATCACAGTAGCTATTGCCCAAATTGCGCTGAACGCCCTGGAAGTAGACCAAAATGGGCTCGACGAGATGGACAACCGTATTTTAACCACCATTGTTGAGAAGTTTAAGGGTGGCCCAGTCGGCCTTTCGACTATTGCGACGGCTTGTGGCGAAGAAGCCGAAACCATCGAAGAAGTGTATGAGCCATTTCTGATTCAGGAAGGCTATATTAAGCGTACATCGCGCGGACGGGAAGCAACTGAATTGGCCTACAAGCACTTGGGAATCGTGCCACGATTAAAAGATGGCCAGCTATTTTAGCTGTTTTAATCTATTAGCCAAGTGTGTGCGGGTGAGTAAATAGATTGGGATGTGCATATGCTGATCTATCTACTCACCCGCACATTTTCTATCTACTCATCCGCCCATCCATTCATGCTTTTCTCTTCCTCTGCTCGACATTCCCAACTGATTAAGGCCAAAGCAGCCGAACTAGGCTTTGACTTTTGCGGAATATCCAAGGCTGAGTTTTTGGCAGAAGAAGCGCCGCGCCTGGAAAACTGGCTGAACCAAGGAATGCACGGCCAGATGCACTATATGGCCAATCATTTCGACAAACGCCTTGATCCTCGCTTGCTGGTAGATGGCGCAAAGTCGGTTGTGTCGCTGCTGTACAACTACTATCCAGAAAAGCCTGCTTTTGATGACAACAACTATCAGGTGTCTAAATATGCCTACGGTACGGACTACCATTTTGTGGTGAAGGAAAAGCTAAAAACCCTTTTAGAGACAATTCAACAGGAAATCGGCGAGGTAAATGGCCGCGCCTTTGTGGATTCGGCTCCGGTAATGGACAAAGTATGGGCCAAGAAAAGCGGCTTGGGTTGGGTAGGCAAACACACCAACCTCATCAATAAGCAGTCGGGTAGCTTCTTTTTTATCGCTGAACTCATCCTTGATCTGACCCTGGAACAAGATGGGCCGGTGAAGGATTATTGTGGCACCTGCACCCGCTGCATAGATGCCTGTCCCACGGATGCCATTACGAACCCTTACGTGGTAG
>JAZKGK010000318.1:0-10641 GCA_040385915.1 Bacteroidota bacterium | reverse complement strand
C
Organism: Bacteroidota bacterium; assembly: GCA_040385915.1. GTDB lineage: Bacteria > Bacteroidota > Bacteroidia > Cytophagales > ES-bin-26 > ES-bin-26. The sequence continues at coordinate 10,640 of JAZKGK010000318.1, read as the reverse complement.
CGTGATGGCCGCTGCGCCTGGCTGTTGCCAGCCGACTGCCAGATTATCGCCACCGGTGCCTTCTTTGTGCAAGGCTTCGATGTAATACCGCTGCCCCGCTTGTAAAGTCACCAGAGCCGACTGCTGGGTAGCATACTTAGTCCACTGGCGCGGATTGGTGTAGCCACCACTGATAAAGGCCAGCTTTTGTTTGTTCGCGGCATTCTCACTGGTGGACAACCATAATTCCACTTCATTATCTCCGGCAATGGCAAAACGATACTGCCCAGTGGTAGGAGCGCAGAGGTATCCTCGGTAACGAGCCGCATATTTATCGGCCACATTGGTCAATCCTTCAAAGCTATTCACCAAACTGGTGCTGGTAGGCGTAGTATTGACGGGAATGTTGCTGAGAGCATCCCCTTTCACATTCGCCCAATACTCCCGCAAGATACTGCCTGTACCCGCACAAACCGGAACAACCACTGGAATGAAGGGCGACAGCACACTGCCCGGCACGATCACGGGAATCGCATTGGCGGCTGAAACTGGGGTTCTCCAACCCACAATCAGATTGTCTCCGCCGTATTCCTCTTTATGAATCGCTTCCAGGTAATACTGTTGTCCTGCCACCAAGTTGATCGTGGCCGACTTCTGGCTGGGGTATTTGGTCCACTGGCCAGGTAAAGCATAGCCATTCTGAATAAAGGCGATAGTTTGTTTGTGAGCGTGATCGGCATCGGTGCTCAGGAAGAGTTGCGCATCGTTATCGGACACTAGCCAGAAGGTATAAGCACCGGTCTGAGGCGCACAGATATAGCCCCGCAGGCGTTGGCCGTACCGGTCCCCGAAGTTGGCCGGTGTTTGCAAACTAGTCAGTTGGCTGCTCTGATTGGGTGGAGAAAGTAAGGGAATGTCGGTAATGCGGCTGCCGTTGAGGTTGGTCCACACTTCTCGTAAGATTGTACCTGAGGCCTGACAGGTAGACGCAGATTTTGGCACATATTTCACTGTTGCCCAATCAGTGTTGCCCGCTCCTCCGTAAGAGTTTCCCGTAACATATAAGCTACCATCCGAGCCCAGAGCCAGCGATGTACCGCTATCGATTCCGTTGGCGGAGCCATTGTATTGAGCAACCCATTGCCGGGTGCCGGTTGCATTGTATTGAATGGTTGTATAATTGTAGCCACCTGCGTCATTCCAGGCCGCACCAGTCAAATAGACATTACCATTGGCATCTACTGCCAGCGCATTCGCATAATCTTTGTCATTTTCGTTGTAAATAGTACCTGTCCCCTTATACGTTCTTACCCATTGCTCTACTCCTGAAGCATTGTATTTGATGGTGAGATAGGCATAGCCGTGTCTTGAACCGATGATGTAGATATTACCCGCCGCATCCGTTACCAAGCCGCTAACTTGGTTATTGCTTCCCGTATAATAGGACCAATCACCAAAATCTTTCCACCACAGTCGATTTCCAGCAGCCGTATATTTAGCTGTAAGGATGGTATAAATACCCACATTGCCATCATAAGCACCTGGCACGTAATGAACTGAAATACATATATTTCCAGATGGATCTAATGCTAATCCACCAGGGTAGGCACCTACGCTACCCACGACCTCCTGCTGCCACTGTTGAACCCCAGAAGTATTGTAGCGAATAAGTAAGCACGCATCATTATACAACTTCTTGATCGTTCCTGCAATAGAAGCATTACCCGCGGCATCTACCACAATGGACACAGCTATGTCATCCCCTTTAGTATTATAGTCAAAATAGGCTCCTGTACTTCCATATCTTTGCACCCATTGCTGTACGCCAGTACTGGTATACTTTAGGGTCGTATAATCTTTATTAGGATAAATCGTATAATAATCAAATATATTTAATGTTGTATCCGTTTTTGTCGAATAACCCGTCACATATACATTGCCAGCGGCATCTAAAGCCAGTGCATTACCTACATCCTCTTTATTTTCCATATCAAAATACTGCACCCATTGCTGAACACCAGCCGCATTGTATTTGATGGTGGTGATATCCAGTCCATTTCCTGATCGGGTGGAGCCTCCGGTAATATAGACGTTGCCAGCAGCATCGACTACCAAACCTTTGACGACATCTTCTCCATTGCCGGAGCCATTGTAGCGCACCATCCACTGTTGAACACCTGCCGCGTTATATTTAATAGTAACAATATCATTATTGACGACCGCACTGGAATCTCCATCGGAAGTACCAACGACATACAGGTTACCAGCCGCATCCAACACCGACTTAACGGCTTGGTCGATGCCATTGCCCGTACCGTTGTATCGGACAGACCAGGCTTTTACCGGTGTATGATCTTCCAGACTGGTATCAGCTTTAGGAATAATCTCCAGAGGCTGACTTTCCGGGACTGCCGAATAGTAAGTCTCATCACCGTATTGATAAGCTACAATTAATGTATTGCCCAATCCCACAATGGTCACCGTATCACCTGAAATAGTGGCTACTGCGTGGTTAGAACTATAATAAGTAATGGGTAGACCGGAGCTAGCCGTAGCCTTTAAGGTAAATGGAGCCTCTCCTAAGGTTTTATTAGGCAAAGCAGCAAAGGTGATCGTTTGATTTAGCCGGGCTTTATTAACATTCAATGGTCGGCTCACCGGAGTTGCGGCAAGATAATCAGCATTTCCAGCCTGAGAAGCCGTAATGGTAGTTGTACCTGCTCCAACAATTGTGATGGTATTGCCTGAAACAGTGGCTACACCTGTATTAGAGCTAGTGTAGGTAACAGCCAGACCGGAACTAGTGTTAGCCTCTAATGCAAAAGGCAGAGTAGACGTTTCTACGTCAGATAAGGGATAAAAGCTGATCGTTTGATCTTTCTTTTGCTGTTCGTCACTTACATTCACCCGACGGCGATTCAAGGTAAGGCCAGTGATGACTGTATTGGTGATGTTGCACCCATAGGCACCTGCTGTATTCACTGTCAGGCTGGCATTGGTGGCTCCGTTGATATCGACTCCATTCTTCGTCCAATGGTAGTGGTTATTGGCTCCGCCCACTAAAGCTGACAATTGAATAGATTGCCCCGCAGAAATGGTCGGATTAGCAGCTGCGCCGACACTATCCTGGGGAGAGTACGCAGCTAAGTTATCCTTATTCAGCTCCAGTGATTCAAAAGTAAGGCGGTTATAATTTACATACAGACCATTAGAGATACTAGCGCTGAATAATGGTAGGCTGATAAACTGGTTGTAGCTCAATTCGAGGTAGCTCAACGCTGGCAGATTGCCCACATTTTCCGGAATGCTGCCACTTAGCTGGTTTTTGGACAAATTAAGGGTTTGCAAAACTGACAGGTTACCCAATTCAGCAGGAAGACTGCCACTCAGTTGGTTTTCATAAAAACTCAGCTCTTCCAAAGCAATCAGATTGCCTAATTCAGCCGGAATACTGCCGCTTAGTTGGTTATAGCTCAAATCGAGATATTGCAAAGCGGTCAGCTTTCCCAAACTAGTCGGAAGGCTACCACTCAGTTGGTTGTTGGACAAAAAAAAGCTTTTCAAAGCAGATAGATTACCTAATTCAGCCGGAAGGCTACCGCTTAGTCGGTTGACGCCCAACGAGAGGATCTTCAAAGCAGATAGATCGCCTAATTCAGCCGGAATACTGCCGCTTAGTTGGTTGTCGTCCAACGAGAGGGACTCCAAAGAAGTAAGCTTTCCGACACTAGCCGGAATATTACCGCTCAGGTTGTTGCTATGCAAGTGAAGCGTTTGCAACGCCGACAGATTGCCCAACTCAATCGGAATACTTCCGTTCAGGTGGTTATTATACACCAGCAGGCTTGTTACCCTCCCCCCCATCACTGTTACGCCGTACCAGGTATTCACCGGCCCCGTAAGCCAGTTAGTTTTGATGATCCAGTAGGTTCCATTGGTGCTGTTATACAAAGCCACCAAGGCCAGCGAATCGGAGGCGGGAACGGTAGGAATGCCGTTGGCATTATATCGCTCAGTCGGGGTGGTTACGGGTGATTTAGCAAAATCAGTTATCGCCAGTGAAGGGAGCCAACAACCTAATAAAAAAGCAAGAAATAAAAAGAAGCGAGCCGTGGAGGGGTTTCCTATGGCGCACAGAGCCTTAGCTATTGCCAGGCGGACAGTAGAGGTATTTGAAAACATACAGTTAAGAATGGTAAAAATTAAGAAATAGGACTAGGGCTTTGATGGTCACGGCTCGAAGGCTCATTACCGACAGCAGTCAGGGAGGTAGGAATTTGATTTATTTCAAGGCTACGAGAGTAAAAGGTAGAACCATTCAGAAATCAGGTTTAAAGTAACAATCGCTGCATACAAATTTATTGCAAAATATAAATAAAATCTAGTATTAACCTACTTTTTGGAACATTCCTATTGAATACAGTACGAAGGTAGCAAAATGAACAAAAATCCTATCTGTAAAATATTTTTCGGCATCAATATGGCATTGTAAAACCATCTGGCCATCGTTACCCCTGAAAGAATGAAAACAACAGTGTATGAAAGTCTTAAAAACAGCAAAATTGTTTCTTTATTCATCAATAATACGACAAAGCTTACATTTATATCTATAATCAAGACTTCAGAATCCGTAGCAACGGTTTGCTGCAGATTCTGTTTGTTGCCCAATTGCCGAGTGCATTCATTGCTTAGACTAGCAAAACTGAGCCTCGGCCTGCCAAAAAAGGCAAACCGGGACTCGACACAGCAATACAACGCATACTTCTTAACTGCTTATTTGGCCAGCATCACTTTCAATTGGCTGACCTGGTTGCCATTGACCAATCGGATCAGATACAGACCGTTTTGCAAGGCACTGCCCTCGACGACTACTTGATGCGACTCTCCCGCTTGCACCTGCCGCTCAAACAAGGGCTGTACCCGTACGCCCCGCAGGTCATACAAATCCAGACTGGCGCGCCCAGCGATGGCCGTAGTAAAGTTGACCGTTACTTCCGAGGAGAACGGGTTAGGATAGGCTTGTAAACCAATCACTTCCTCCTCTAGCGCAGCTTCTCGGGCAGCTTGGAACGGAATTAAGTTGGTGCCGGGAATGACCGTGATGACCGCTGATCCTGGCTGCTGCCAGCCCACCGCTAGGTTATCGCCACCGGTGCCTTCTTTGTGCAAGGCTTCGATGTAATACCGCTGCCCCGCTTGTAAAGTCACCAGAGCCGACTGCTGGGTAGCATACTTAGTCCACTGGCGCGGATTGGTGTAGCCACCACTGATAAAGGCCAGCTTTTGTTTGTTCGCGGCATTCTCACTGGTGGACAACCATAATTCCACTTCATTATCTCCGGCAATGGCAAAACGATACTGCCCAGTGGTAGGAACGCAGAGGTATCCTCTATAACGAGCAGCATAGTTATCGGCCACGTTGGTTGGGCCTTCAAAGCTAGTCACCAGGCTGGTACTGGTGGGGACGGCATTCACTGGAATGCTGCTGATGGTATTGCCCACCACATTGGCCCAGTATTCTCTTCGGATACTGCCCGTGCCTGCGCAAGTGGGAACAGCTGGCGGTGCATATTTGATGGTAGCAAAGTCTTGGTTAGTCGCCCCACCGTAGGAAGCGCCCGTGACATGGATACTGCCATTGGGTCCCAAGGCTAGAGAAGCGGCATCTTCGCGGCCATTGGCTGGCCCATTGTATTGCAACACCCATTGTTGCGTACCGGCTGCGTTGTATTTGAAGGTCGTATAATTGTAGCCCCCGGTAGTATGCCAAGCCGCTCCCGTTACGTACACATTACTCGTGGCATCGACAGCCAGGGCAGTCGCATTATCCGTGTCGTTCTCGTTGTAAGTAGTTCCCGCCCCCTGATATGTGCGCCTCCACTGCTCTATACCCGAAGCATTGTATTTAAGCGTCAGATAGCCAAAGTTACGGATGGTGGAGTAGTCTCCTACCGCATATGTTCCAGCCATATATATATTACCAGCAGCATCTACGGCTAGGGCTGCCACTTGAGCATCGAAAAAATTGCCAGGGTAAGGCTCACCAAAGACTTTATTCCACAGTACACTTCCAGCGGCATTATATTTAGCGGTATTGATGATGTGAACACCAGGATTACCATCCAAATCTCCTGGGATAGAGGTCGCACTGACGCAGATATTACCCGAGGCATCCAGTGCTAGTCCGCCAGCCTTTGCTCCTACCCCATGAACAAATGGTTGCAGCCATTGTTGAACACCGGCAGTAGAGTATTTAATTAACAGGCAATCAAAGGAGTAAACAGTAGGAGAAGTGCCAGCGATATAGGTATTCCCCGCCGCATCCACCACTATGGCGGTGGCAACATCGTCTCCTTTATCACCCGAGAAGTATGAGCCCGTACTTCCATAATGTTTTACCCATTGCTGCACACCTGCACTGGTATACTTCAAAGTGGTATAGTCGGTATTAGTATAAATGCTGGGTGTATTCCATTCTGAGGTGTCACTTTGTGCCGAATACCCCGTCACGTACACATTACCTGCGGCATCCAGGGCCAGGGCATTGGCCTCATCGGCCTTGCTTTCGGCATCAAAATATTTCACCCATTGCTGAATCCCCGCTGCATTGTATTTGATGGTGGCCATATCCAGGCCACTTCCTAGCCTAGTGGAGCTGCCGGTAATATAAACGTTGCCAGCAGCATCCACCACCAAGCTTTTGACTACATCCTCTCCATTGGCGGGTCCGTTGTAGCGCACCAGCCACTGCTGCACTCCGCCCGCGTTATACTTGATGGTCACTATGTCATTATTGACGGATGCGCTGGCGTCGCGGTCAGAATTGCCTGTTACATACACATTACCAGCGGCATCCACCACAGTTTTAACGGCTTGGTCGATGCCGTTGCCCGAGCCATTATATCGCGCCGTCCAGGCCACTACCGGCATTTGCGCCATTATAGGAGTAACACAGACAGGCAGAAAGCTGCTCAAGAAAAGCCATAGCAGAAAAAGGGTGCGAGGTACGAGGGTTTTTCCCTGCGCATACTTGGCCTGGATAAGTGTCAAAGCCAAAGTAGAAGTTGGTAGGTACATAGTATGGAATAATGAATTGTTAAGATTTAGTAAAGCAATTATAAAAATTGGTTTTCCGGTTGGGCTAGGGCTAGTCAGCCTATTCTCAATTCCGGATCTAAAGAAGGCGAAATCTGTTCTGGAAGCAAAGTAATTGAAATAGTAAAAAAGTATAAATAATCAGATTTAATGAACATTCCCTCGCCATTCTAACCCGGGTATTAGTGGAGAAGTCCCTACACTTGAACCTTGTAATAAAAATAATTTTCTGTAATAACTTTCTGTAAAGATAGCTCTTGGCGCTAATAGGGGTTAATACTGGCGTTCCATATCTTAACACTGGCATTCCATTTTGAGCATTTCAAGTAAAAAGAGCACGCATGTATGAAAAAGGAGAAAGGGTTTCCATGTGATATAGAAAAAGGCCAATCGTCTTTGGGCTTCATTCTGGTGTTGCCAAAACCCAGTAACAAAAATCCCTGTTTCGTACATTAGAGTGACGAAACAGGGATTTGCAGATGAGAGTAACAACGCGCTTGCGCCTTCGTTTACTTTCCGAATTTTATTTTGGTTGTTACTTTTTTACGGACAGGCTGATTGTTTTCTACTGCTGGTTTCCATTTAGGGCCTGCAATAATGGCTCGTACCGCCTCTTCGTCACAACCGTAGCCCAAGCTTTTCAGCACTTTAAAACCCGTCAGACTGCCATCTCGCTCTACGGTGAATTCTAGTCCTACGGTTCCTTTTACCTGCATTTGCTCGGCTTGCTCAGGGTACTGGAGGTTCTGATTCAGGTAATTGTCCAGTTCTTTATAGCCACCTTCTGGCTTGGGAAGCGGTTTGCCCGCTTCCTTATGCTTGCCATAACCCACCACAACGACTTCACTCAAAGTTTTTAAGTCGGCGTTCATGGGTATTTGCAAGGCAGGCTGGTTGGTTACTGTTACTTCTTTCGTTTCAAAGCCAACAAAGTTAAAAACCAACGTACTACCCACTGGAGCTTCCAACATAAAATAACCATCGCGGTCAGAGATAGCCGTCTTATTGGTTCCTTTTACGGATATATATACGCCGGGCAGCAGAGAGCCATCTTCCGTAGAAAGTATTGTGCCTTTCACCGGAATGGTTTCAGCCGAAGCGGTTTTAGCGGGCAGGGAAGCGGCGGAATTACTAGCAATAGCCTCCTTCGATTGGGAATCGACCTCGTCCTTTGCTAGAGTAGAAGAAACGTCCTTCTTAGCCGGCATATCTGGCACGCCTCCGGCTAAGGGATGAGAAGCAGCTAACTCTGGCGAAGTGGTGATGATTTTGTCAGAAGTTATCTTATTTTTTGCCTTTTCGCGAAATTCCTGGCGGGTGGCCAGCTCGGTTTTGGGCGCAGAATAGGCTAAATTGTCAACTGGTGCGGGCTTTTGCGATGCGCTAACCGTTACATTCCGCATAAGGGTGAAAGCGGGCTTCTGGTAAATGACCAGTGTATCGTGGTGAGAAGAAATTTCTAGCAAGGCTTCTTCAGCAAAATTTTGCTTTTTATTTACTTTACTGGTAAAGAATACTACAGACCCGAGCAACAGCAATAAAAAAGTGGCTGCAATACTATAGGGTTGGAACAGCAGAGGCATTAGCCGCCTTTTCTCCCGGTTCATTCGATTGTCTAGCCGGGCATTCAAATCCAACAAATCAGCTCCCAGAAAATCTGATACGGGACGGTTATTAACAGGTCTGGTGGGCATTCTAAGAACGGAAAAGCTTTCCAGCGATTCGGAACAAAGCGGGCAACCCAGACAATGCCTTTCCACGGCGTGCATCTGAATAGCCGACAACTCACCCGCCACGTACCAGCGGATGAGATCCGGCGATAAGTGTTCCGTGATTCTGCGCTTCTGACCGGGATGCCGCCCGTTAGATTCGGCCTTATTCATGGTGTTTTTCTACGTAAATCTTCAAATTTCTTTTGCCATTCTGAATACAGCTTTTCACTTTATTCAGTTCATAACCCGTTATTTCTGCTATTTCTTTGTAGCATTTCTGCTTTAAATAAAACAGCTCCAGGCAGGTTTTTTGCTCGATTGGTAATTCCTGCATGCCCTTTTCCATCAGCGTCAGGTCTTGTTCCAGCGCATCTTCTTCACTAAGATGCCAGCCCCCATCGAATTCCATACCCGATGCTTCATCTCCGCTGCCGCCTACCTCTCTCACCAATTCCTCCAGGCTATAAGTTGCCGCCTCTCTCCCACCTTTCGATTGGCGGGAACGAAGCCACATCAGGCAGTGGTTGCGAACCAGGGTATGCAGCCAGCTTTTGAAATAAGTCACTGGTTTTGCCTTCAGCTCTATCACCAACTTCTCAAATACCTGCATCACAGCATCCTTGGCATCTTCCTCATTGCGAAGGTATTTGAGGCATACGCCATAGACCAAGTGAATATAGCGCTGAAATAATTCTCCCACAAAAATAATATCCCAGCGGGGTTCCCATTCCGGGTCCTGATACCGGCGGATGAGTTCTGCATCATCCAGGTCGGTGGGCTTATCGGGGCTTTTTCGCTGCGATCGTCGGAAAAACATTCGTTCTGCTGTTGGATAGTAAATGGGTGTTCCGAATGAATGAACGCCGGATTTTCACGTCTGATTAGCCACCAAGATAATAATTTCTGCTGGCATTTGTGGAATAGGAAAACAAACGGCATCCTGTAGATGACTTGAAATACCAATAGACCCAAGCCAATCCAAAAGCCTACCAATATTACCAATATAAAGAATGATTACCGCTACATTTCCGCTTCTCTGCGACGTTGGCGACATATGGATACTCCATCGTGAATCAGAATTTAAAGGACAGACTACTTACGCTGAGGTTCTGTGTTTGGCTGAGGGAGCGCGGGGAGCGGATACAGAAGGATACCGCAGCGAATTTATTAACCTGGTCAAGTCCGCTGCTGGTGGCAGGAAAGTGAAATAATGCTTGAGCGAGCCGCTGTTGCGGTTGAATAATTTAGACTTTCCATGTTTGCTGAACATGGAAAGTCTTTGCTTTTTAACTATTTCGATTTATACAATTGCTCGTAATAATCAGTAGCCATCCGGCCAGATTCGAACTCCGGCTCTACTTCTCTCATTCCATTCTTAATTATCTCCAGGAATTTTTTGGGATCATTATAGTATACCGGAATAATCTCCTTTTCCAATACATCGAGCAAGTAGCTTGCTTCCTGATCATCCTTTATATGATCTGGTTTGTTTGGATCGGTATGAGGAATAATAAAGCCATTTTCTCCGTGACGAATAAATTCAGGAATCCAGCCATCAGCAATAGAAAGGCTGGCGGAGCCGTTCATGGCAGCAGTCATTCCGCTAGTGCCCGAAGCTTCGCGGGGAAAACGGGGCGTGTTGAGCCAGATATCGCTGCCTTTTTTCATATAAGCCGATAAGCCTAGCTCATACCCTGTTAGCACTGCGCAGCGTTTCAGTCCCTTAGTCCGGCGAATAATTTCATTGAACAAGCCAATAGCACCATAATCTTTGGGATAAGGTTTGCCTGCCCAAATTATCTGTATGGGTTGCTCCTGGCGGGTAACTAAGTCAAGGAAGCGGGCAAAGTGTCT
>JAZKGK010000317.1:0-9386 GCA_040385915.1 Bacteroidota bacterium | reverse complement strand
GCAGGCGTGCCCGTATTGGAATTGCCAACGGATTATCCGCGGCCAGAAGTTAAGACCTTCCACGGAAAAGCCATCGCCAGCCTATTGGACAAAGAAGAAAGCCAGGCATTGAAAGAATTAGGAGCTGAATTCCAGGCGAGTATGTTCATGACGCTCTGCGCTACCGTGAAGGCTCTGCTTTACCAGTATACCGGCCAGAACGATATTGTGGTCGGAACGCCCAGTACCTTACGAAACCACCAGGATCTGGAGAATCAGATAGGGCTGTATATCAATACGCTGGCGATTGTAACAACCATCGACGAGCAAGATGCCTTTATTGATTTGCTGCTGAAGGTGAAAGCCAATGTCAGCGGCGCGCTGGCCTTCCAACATTATCCATTCGATCGGCTGGTAGACGACCTTACCCTTGAGCGGGATATGAGCCGTTCGCCCCTGTTTGATGTGATGGTCGTTTCGCAGGATTTTGACTTACCACTATCAGACCAAGAGTCGGAAGCAGCTTCTTTCGGAACCTCAGGTACGCCAGAGCTGTCGGTTTTTCCTTATCCTACGGAATTAACCTCGACTAAGTACGACCTCACCTTCAATTTTAAAGACGCTGCCGAAGGCTTGCATCTAGTCTTGGAATACAATACTGATCTGTTTTCAGCAGCCCGAATCGAACAGTTGTTGGCTCATTATAAACAATTGGTGATTGAAACGTTACTGAAAAGAAACACGCCAATCGGTCAGTTAGAACTCTTGTCTGCGCCAGAAAAAGCAACGCTGGTGCTGGGCTATAATGAAACCGAAGCCGCCTACGCCACTGAAAACACGGTCGTCCGCCAGTTTGAAAATCGGGTTGCCTCAGATCCACAGGCTGTTGCTGTGCGGTTTGGCGACAGTAGCCTGAGTTACCACGAACTCAACGAAGCAAGCAACCGACTGGCGCATTACCTCCGCGACCAGGTTGGGATAGCGGCCAACGAGCTGGTCTGCCTATTGATGGATCGGTCCGAGCAAATGATGGTTGCGCTGCTGGGGATTCTGAAATCCGGGGCGGGTTACGTGCCCATCGATCCTAGTTATCCGTTGGAGCGAATACGCCATATTATCGCCGAAACGGGCACTAAATGTCTGATTACGGATGCTTCTCAAGACGCGGAAATCTTAGCCAACGAGGGCTGTACGATTCTTTCTTTACCCAATCATGCAGTGTTATCGAGTAGGCCAGCTACCAATCTGGCAGGACAAGCGAAACCCGAAGACCTCGCCTATGTGATGTATACTTCCGGTTCGACGGGTCTGCCGAAGGGGGTAGAAATCACGGTGGCGAACCTGACGAACTACCTTACCTGGGCCAATTCATATTATTATACCAACGAAAAAGGAAAAAATACGGCCTTGTTTACCTCTTTGTCTTTCGACTTGACGGTAACGAGCATTTTCACTACGCTTCTGCGAGGCGATCAATTGGTCATCTTCCCGCAGCAGGCTGAAATTATTGACATTCTTCGCCATATTTTCGATCCTGCTTCAGACATCCAGGCCGTGAAGCTAACGCCTTCGCACGTAAGTCTGTTGGCGTTTTTAGACCTTCCTGTTACCAACATTGCCTATGCCATTCTGGGCGGAGAAGCCCTGACGCAAGTACAAGTTAATTTGCTCTGGAAGCTCAATCCGGCCATGCGGTTATTCAACGAATACGGCCCGACCGAAACGACGGTGGGCAGTACAATAGCCGAATTATTGCCTGGAAATCAATTAATTACCATCGGAAAGCCCATTGCCAATACCAAAATATTTATCCTCAATAAAGCAGGCAAAGTAGTGCCAGCCGGTATTTGGGGTGAAATAGCCATTGGTGGCAGCGGAGTAGCAAAAGGGTATTTCAAAAATCCGGCCTTGACCCAAGAGAAGTTTGTGGTGCTAGACCTGGGAACGGGAACGCCAGAGCGCATTTATTGGACAGGTGATTTGGGTAGATGGCTGCCTGATGGCAACATTGAATACCAGGGCCGGAAAGATACGCAGGTGAAACTACGTGGCCAGCGCATTGAATTGGGCGAGATTGAAAATGCATTGCTGCAACATCCAAGCGTAAAATCGGCTGCTGCGGCCATCAAATCAGATATGAGCCAAGAGCCTTGTCTGGTGGGATACGTGGTGAGCGAAGAACCTTTGGAACCCATCCAATTGCGTACCCATCTTGCCGAGTATTTGCCCGCCTACATGATTCCAGCCTTCTTCCTTTGCTTGGACCGCTTGCCGCTAAACACCAATGGGAAGCTAGACCGAAAGGCATTGTCAGCCCCAGAAGCCGCCATGTTGCACACGGGTGTGGAGCAAATGGCCCCAAGAAATGAGATAGAACAGTTATTGGTAACAGTGATTGGAGACGTATTGGGCAAACAAGCCTTAAGCGTTTTAGACAACTTCTTTACCATCGGTGGCGATTCGATCAAGGCCATTCAGATTGCCTCCAAAATCAGCCACCTGGGCTACAAAGTCACTACCAAAGATATTTTCCAGTATCCTACTGTAGAAGAGCTGGCGCAAGTGGTTCGGTTAGCCACCCGCGTGGCCGACCAATCACCCGTGGTTGGAGAAGTGCCCCTGACGCCCATTCAGCACGCATTTTTCGCGCAGATTGCTACGGATGCGCATCACTATAACCAGGCCATTATGCTCTCTTCAACAGAATTACCGCGAGAGGCCATACAGGTGGTATTCAATCAATTAATAGCACACCACGATGCCCTCCGCCTAACGTATCGCCAGGAAGAAGGGAAAATGGTACAGTACAGTCAAGGGCTGGAATGGCAGGTAGAATTGCAAGAATACGAGCTTAGCGATAGGACGGATGCGGTAGAATGGCTGGAAAGCAAAGCCAACGAATTGCAAGCAAGCCTGAATCTGGAAGACGGACCTTTGATGCAATTGGCGCTCTTTCATATGCCGGAAGGTGATCGGTTGTTAATGATTTTCCATCACCTACTGATCGATGGTCTATCGTGGCGCATTCTGTTCGAGGACTTGGAAACCTTGTATCGCCAGTACAAGCGGGGCGAAAAGCTGCTACTGCCGCTGAAAACGGACGCTTACCAACGCTGGGCACAAAAGCTAGAAGAACACGCCAACAGCGAAGTGTTTCTGAAGGAGGGAGCCTATTGGCAAAACCTGCTTTCGGCAAACATGCCTACCCTGAGACGCGACAACGAAGTCAACCAAAGCATCGTTGCCGAGGAAAGATCGGTTGGGTTTGATTTGACCAGGGAAGAGACGAAAAATGCGCTGACCAAAGTTAACCTCACCTACAAAACGGATATGAATGACCTGCTGCTAACCGCTTTAGGCGTAGCCATTCAGCAGGTATTTGGTTTGGATCGGGTAATGATTGATTTGGAAGGGCACGGCCGGGAAGAAATCTTGGCTGATGTGGATGTGAGTCGTACCGTCGGTTGGTTTACCAGCATTTATCCAGTGGTTCTTACGCTGCCTTCCGATCAAAATCTGGGATACCGGCTCAAGACCGTCAAGGAAGATTTGCGCCAGGTGCCCAACAAAGGAATTGGCTACGGATTGTTGAAATACTTGACCAGCCAAGCCCATAAGCCCGCGGTAGCATTCGACCAGCGCGCTTCAATTGTATTCAATTACCTGGGTCAGATTGACGAAGACATCAAAAATATGTCGATGCGCTTGGCCGATGAATTTTCAGGTGCCACGCAAAGCCCCAACGGAGAAAGGGAACATGACCTGGTGGTAACGGCTGTCGTGGTCGAGAAGCAGCTAAGGATTTCGGTCAAATATAGTTACCGCCAATACAAGGCAGAAACCATGCGCGCCCTGGTAGATGCCTACCAAAAAGCCTTACAAGAACTGATTGACCACTGTATGGGGCTGGAACATAAAGAATTAGTGACGCCTAGCGATTTGGGTTTCCAAGGCCTGACCATTGATCAACTAGAGAATTTTTTTAAATCATAAAGTGTAGAACCCATGCTGGCTTACGAGAACATTAAAGATATCTATTCGCTTTCCCCGCTGCAAAAAGGGATTTATTTCCATGCCTTATACGATCATGCTTCTTTGGCATATTTTGAGCAAATGGCGTATCACTTTACCGGCGATTTGAATATTGAGCTGATTAAGAGCAGTCTGGAAGAATTGTTTAATCGCCATGATATTCTTCGGACGGTATTTAACCACGAAAAGATAGATGTTCCCCTGCAAATTGTCTTAAAAAAGGTTGATTTAAACTTCCATTTCGAAGACCTGCGTTCCTTAGGTAAGCCAGAGGATATACATGCGTATGTGAATGCATTCAAAGAGAAAGACAAAAAAAGCACTTTCCATTTGAGCAAAGATGTATTGGTCAGGGTGGCTTTGTTTCAAACCGAAGACGAGGCATTTGAGTTTATCTGGACCCACCATCATATTATTATAGATGGCTGGTGCTCGGAGATTCTGATTGCGGAGTTTTTTGAAATATACAGTAGTTATCTAGAGAACCGTCCTTACCAGCTTCCAAAAGTGGTTCCTTACCGGGTTTACATTCAATGGTTGCAGAAGCAGGACGAAAAGGCTTCCCACCATTACTGGAAACAATACCTGGCTAATTACTCCAATCCAGCGTTCCTGCCAAAGGCGAAAACCGGGAGCCAGGAAGCCTACCAGCGAGAAACACACTTTTTTAAGTTAAGCCGAGAACACACGAAGGCACTAGAGCTGCTGGCAAAGGAGAGCCAGGTAACACTGAATACTATCTTTCAGGTAATCTGGGGAGTATTGCTTTCTAAATATAACAACCAAAGAGATGTGGTCTTTGGAATGGTAGTTTCCGGGCGGCCTTCAGAGATCGAAGGCGTGGAGTCGATGTTGGGCTTATTTATCAATACCATTCCCGTTCGGATTCAATACGATGAACACGGCCGATTTGATCACTTGCTGAAGTCAGTACATCAGCAAGCGATTGAGAGCCAAAGCCATGCCTATACTTCCTTAGCCGATATTCAGGAAGCCAGCGCGTTGAAACGCAATCTGATTGACCACCTTTACGGGTTTCAGAATTACCAGAAGGCTAAGGGGACTGATTTGTCGGCAAGCCAGCAGCAAATACCGAGTAAAGGTCAAATCAGGGAGGTAGCCTATATTAGCTCCTTTGAGCAAACCAATTATGATTTCGATATTAGGGTTGCGCCAGGCGAGGTAATAGAGGTGATGTTGGAATACAATGCCTATGTCTTTCAAAAAGAGGTTATCAGCAGATTGGAATATGATATTCAGACAATTATCTATCAAATTGTTGAAGACAGCACCCTTCTTGTCGATGCCATTCATCTCTCTTCACTCGATGAAACGCAAAAAGCTTTATTGGCAGCGTATAATTCTACACAAACCAATTATCCTAGAAACAGCAGCGTGGTCGAGCTTTTTGCCGAACAGGTAAAGGCTCTCCCTGCGCAACCAGCGATATTCTACCAGAGCCAATCGTTTACTTACCAAGAGCTGGATCAAAAGTCCAATCGTATGGCCCGTTTCCTGTTGGCTCAAGGGCTGCCCAAAGAGGGAGTGGTCGCCATTTATCAGCGGCAGTCTTTCGATCTGATTGCCAGCATGTTGGGTGTGCTAAAAGCAGGAGGCGCTTATTTACCCCTCAATATCCAACATCCTACCGACCAGATCAAAAACCTGTTACACGATTCGGGTGCGAGCATCGTGTTATCTGAGCCGGCCTTCATCGGAGAGTTAAACCAATGGCAATGGGAGTGCCCCGCCCTGAAAACATTCCTTTGCCTGGGTAGCGACAACGTGTATAAAATACGCGAGCCTGAGAGCAAACTGATGAGCAAGGAACTGTGGGAATATGTAGGAAGTGCCGCTACCGACCACATTTCAGGAGGTGGTTGGGTGAATTGCTACACGGGTGACAATTTTAGTGCGGAAGAAATGGCCGAGTATGCTGAGAATGTGTACCAAAAGTTATTGCCTTATGTGAACGCTTCTACCAAAGTATTGGAAATAGGCTGTGCTTCGGGCATTAGTATGTTTCGTTTGGCACCACACGTAGGCCAATATTATGGAACTGACTTGTCGCAACCCATTATTGACCGAAACAAACGCTTGTGTGAAGAAAAAGGGATAACCAATATCAGGCTGGCTTGTTTGGCAGCAGAAGAAATTGCGCAAATAGACGAACGGAATTTTGATGTGGTTATCATCAACAGCGTAGTGCAGTGCTTTAGCGGCTACAATTATCTAAGACAAATAATCAGTAGCCTGTTCGATCTGCTAAGTCCCAATGGAATCATTTTTCTGGGCGATCTGATGGATCTTGATTCAAAAGAGACCTTCGTTCAGTCATTGAAGGAATACCGGAAAGTACACCAAAACCCGAAAACCAAAGTTGATTTTAGCCAGGAACTGTTTGTTCCAAGACGTTTTCTAGATGATTTGAGGCATGATTTCCCCCAGATTGAGGAGGTAGTTCATAGCAACAAGGTCCATTCTATCAAAAATGAGCTGACGGATTTTCGGTACGATTCTATTCTGAAAGTAAATAAAACGACGGAAAATGGCGTAAGCTTCAAAAATAAAAACCAGTTCGATGACACCTACCTGCGCCAGTTCAGCGAAGAACCCGTGCAAGTATCGATTCGCTCTGACCAATTGTCTAATATTATCTATACCTCTGGCTCTACTGGTAAGCCCAAAGGCATCTTGATTGAGCATCGGGGCTTAGTTCGATTGGTCAAAAATACCAATTACATGCAGGTAAGCCCTGGCGATGTATGGGGCCAGACAGTCGATTGTGCCTTTGATCCGTCTACGCTGGAAATATTCGGAGCCTTACTCAACGGAGCTGCCTTGTGCCTTATTCCTAAGGAAACATTGCTGAATGCCAGGGAGTTGGCTCAGACGCTTTCGCAGCATAAGGTAACGATACTCGTACTGATTACTCCCATCTTTCACGAGCTGGCGCTTATCGACCCTTCGGTATTTGCCGGCTTACATACCCTTATTATTGGTGGCGAGGCACTTCATGTAAAGCATGTCAACCTGGTACGAGCGAAATATCCGAGCTTGAAAATCATTAATGCGTATGGGCCTACGGAAAACACAGTCATCTCCACTACTTTCCTGGTCGACCGTACACTGGAAGAAATGTTCATTGGCAAGCCTATTGCCAACTCCGAAGTCTACATTCTTGACCCGCACGATAGAGTCCAGCCGTTTGGCATGATGGGTGAACTATGTGTAGCAGGCGACGGATTGGCGCGGGGCTACTTGAATGATGAGGTCTTGACAAACGAGAAGTTTATTCCGCATCCGTTCAAGTCTCATGAACGCTTGTACAAAACCGGGGATAACGCCCGCCTGTTGTCCCATGGAAACCTTGTGTTTTTGGGTCGGAAAGATGAGCAAACGAAAATCAGGGGCTATCGGATAGAGCCCGCCGAAGTAGAAAAAGTAGTAGGAGCCCTACCCGAAGTAGAAGAGGCAGTAGTGTTGGTGGTAGAGATGGAAACGGACAAAGCCTTGTGTGCATTTGTGAAGCTTCACCAGCCAACCGAGGAAGCCGTGCTGCGCCAGGCGGTAGCGGCTCAATTGCCCGCGTATATGGTTCCTGCCCGATTTGTGCAAGTAGACAAGTTTCCCTTGAGTTCGACCGGCAAAATAGACCGGAAAGCTTTACAAGCGACTTTTTACCTGGGGCAGGAGAGCAATCATGCCAACTTGATTGCACCGCGTACGGAACAGGAAGAAGCGATTGCGTTGATCTGGCGCGAAGTATTGGCAACCACGGCTATTGGGGTGACAGACAATTTCTTTGAGAAAGGTGGCCACTCGCTTAAAGCCATGCAGATCGTGTCACGGCTATCGAAGAAGTTTGAGGTACAGGTAGATCTGAAAGATTTTTTTGCTAAGCCCACCATCGAAGGCCTTGCCCAACTGATTCATGCAAAGGAGTATCACCATTTCCAGGAAATAACCCCGGTGCCGCACCAGGAATATTACGGCGTATCGCACGCCCAGAAACGCTTGTGGATTTTAAATCAATACGAAGAAAATCAGACGGCCTATAATATATCCGGAGCTTATCATTTTCACGGATTAATCCGGGAAGTTTTTGAACGGACCTTAGAAGCCACGGTAAATCGCCACGAATGTTTACGTACCACCTTTATAACGGTCGAGGGTGAACCCAAGCAGAAAATACACGAAGCTGCCTCTCTCGGCATTCGGGTCGAATATATCAATTTAGCGGGAGATGCACAGGCAGAAGAAAAAGCGCACCGAATGGCTGCTGATGAACAGTACCGGCCATTCGACTTGGCCACTGGCCCTCTGGTGCGCATGAAACTATTGCAACTGACCGAGGAGTCTTTCATATTCATTTTTACCATGCACCATATCATTTCTGATGGCTGGTCCATGCGGTTGCTTATGGAGGAAGTGGCGTTGGTGTATGAAGCACTGAGTCAGGGTTTGCCCAATCCCATTCCACCGCTTCGGGTGCAGTACAAGGACTTTGTCCATTGGCAGGAAAAAATTATTCAGGAAAAAGAGGAACAATACTGGCTACAAAAGCTGTCGGGCACTTTGAACCTGATTCAGTTGCCCCACGATTTCCCCGATACCAATTACCACACATTCCGGGGAGGTGAAGAACAACTAACGCTGTCAAAGGAGGTGAAAGAAAAGCTGCAAGACCTAGCCCATGAACACGGTACGTCTTTGTCCAACGTGCTTTTTACCATCTTCAATATTTTGTTGTACAATATCAGCGGACAAGAAGACTTGGTGGTAGGCGTAGCCATTGCCAACCGCAACCATCCCGACGTGGAAAAAATGGTTGGTTTCTTTGTCAATACTTTGGTGTTGCGTACCCAGATTTCGGAAGAATCAGAGTTTGAAGAGGTATTGAAGCAGGTAGCTACCAACATGGTAGAGGCATTCGATCACCAGAATTATCCTTTCGACTTACTGGTCGAGCAATTAAATCCGGATCGGATTACCAACAAGCAGCCCATTTTCAACGTGTTGTACGGCTTTCAGAACTTTACTGACGTATCGGTTGGGCTTGCTTCAGAAGCCATGCCTTCGTCACCGCCAGCCGACAATGCTACGCCCTTATCTATGGAGGCCATCAGCCAGGGTACGCATACGGCTAAATTCGATCTTACCCTGTTTGTATACACCCGCGAGGATAGCCTTACGCTATTGTTTGAGTACAACTCAGAACTATTCAAACCAACCGCTATCCAAAAATGGCTACAGTATTTTGAGAAGTTCGTCGGCGTGCTGGTAACCGAAAATGCAACGGTAGGATAGAAGGGAAGTGTAATTTTTATTCAAACTGCTCGTCCCCGTGGCTGGTGTCCTCACCAGTCCACCTA
>JAZKGK010000316.1:0-34408 GCA_040385915.1 Bacteroidota bacterium | reverse complement strand
ACGTGTTGTAATGTTGTAAATGGCTCTGGAATGTTTCCTAAGGTCAAGAAGTAAATCTTCCAATCATCATTTTCCTTCCAATGGGCATCTAGTGCCAGAAACGCTTTTATCTCCGAAGCAAAAGTTAATTTTTGGTCGTGCAGATGGTAGTATAAAGGTTTAATACCAGCGGCATCCCTTACCAAATAAAATAATTGCTTGTTGCCATCGTATAATCCAAAGGCAAACATTCCATTGAATTTTACAAATGATTCTTCACCCCAGGCATCATACGCCTGCAAGATAACCTCGGTATCAGAATTCGATTTGAATGTATATCCAATGGCTATTAACTGTGTCCGGATGTCTTTAAAATTATATACTTCCCCATTAAATGTAATCCAGTTTTTCCCATTAGCAGTAGCCATGGGCTGGTGTCCCGCAGAAGACAGATCCAAAAGGGATAGTCGTCGATGTCCTACATAAACACCTGCAGATGGCTCATCATAAAAACCAGCATCATCCGGACCGCCATGAGCCATACAGTTCGTCATTCGTTTAACAGCTACTTGAATTTCAGTGCTGTTATCTCGTTGATTCCCTACAATGCCTGCGATTCTACACATACAAAAGGATGATATAATTAATTAGTAAACAGGAAAAACAGAGTGTTTGTAAACGCTGGCGAATATAAGGCTACGAAATCTTTGATACCAGCCTACGCCAAAAAGGAAGATGCTTTTTATCATCATCGTAATAACCATAACCATATTGATAGCCATACTTTGACTCTACGGTAAAATCATTCAAGACTAGACTAACATTTTTTATTACTCCTTTTGATGCGAGTTGATTTATGTTTGCTAGCATATTCTGTTTTGTATATTTCTGACGAACTACATACAAAGTGATGTCTGCATAATGCAGCAATTCATAAGAATCAGCCACCAAACCTAAGGGAGGAGAATCGAATATGATATACTCGTAATCTTTCTTTAAGTCAGCGATTAATTCACTAAACCGAAGCGTCATAAGTAATTCGGCGGGATTAGGAGCAATGGGGCCAGCCGTAATTATATCTAGATATTCAAAGGTTGTCTTTTGGATAACTTCATTTTTATCGGTTTTACCAATCAAATAAGTACTTAGTCCCTTTTCATTCTGTAAACCGAAGTCATCAAAAATTTTCGGCTTTCTTAAGTCTACCCCCATTAGTAGTGTCTTCTTACTACTTAGTGCCAACACGGATGCCAGATTGATGGCACAAAATGTTTTGCCTTCGCCGCTAATACTAGAGGTTATTAAAATCACTTTGCGTTCTTTGTCGCTTGCCAAATACTGAAGATTACTCCTCAAGGATCGAAAAGTTTCAGCAACTGCAGACTTAGGGTTATTAGCCAGTACTAAATTGGTAGTCATTGCATTATGAGCTACTACCCCAAGCACAGGAATACGGGTCAATTTCTCTAGCTGTTCCCGACTACTTACTGTATTATCCAAGTATCCGATTAAGAAAATAATAACGCCAGGAATCAACAAACCCAAGAGAATAGCATTTCTATTTTTACCAGCTTTGTTGGGGAAAATAGCTCCGGAAGAAGCGGCTGAATCAATTATCTTGCTATCGGGCAGATTTGAAGCCCGTGCAATACCTGCTTCGGCACGCTTCTGCAATAAATAGACATACAAATTTTCATTCAAACTAAACTTTCGCTTAATATTAACTAAGTCCCTCTCCGTTTTGGGTAACTTATCCATTTCCACTTCTGCTAGCTTAATGCGCCTATAAATATCCTCTTTTGTCGTTTGATTGAGTCGAATCACATTCCGGATATTCTCTAGCAATTGTTGCGTTAATGATTGAATCTGACTATCTATTTCAGCCATATACAGATTTCTATCTTTGGCACTGAATCCTAAAGAACTTCGTTTAGTATATAATTCCAGCAATTGAGTAATGAGCGTAGTAGTTAATCTGTCTTCAATTCCTAAAACAGTAGGAGCGATAACATCTTTAAAATCTCTGGTTTTACTTACATAAGTAATCAGGTTTTCATAATATTTTGCACTAATATTCTGCATGGAAAGTTCTTTTTCCAGTTCAGTTAATCTCATAAAAACCTCCTTGCTGGTATTACTAAGATCACTGGAACGATTGGCACTTCTAAACTGCTGTAAACGGTTCTCTACAGATTCCAAAGAATCAGATACTCCATTTAGCTGATCATTGATAAAACGAATCGTATTGATGGCAATTAAATTCTTTTCATCCAGCCCTGCCTTTATATACGTTTCCACAAATCTATTCAGATATACTTTATCCTTATTGGGAACAGTGGTTTCTAGGCTAAGGCTTAAAATAGTAGAGCCCTTGGAATTAGGCTTAACATTTACTCTGCCAGCATATGATCCGGCAATGCTACCTAAGGAATTAATTCTGAATTGAACAGCAGAATTTACTCCTTGGAAGTTAATTGTTGGATGAATTTTGAATCGGTATTGCTCTGCTTCCACAAATTGGCCAAAACGATAAGTATCTTCTTTAAAAGGTTGGTGATTTTTTTCAGATAGCCCGATATTCACAAGCAAATCATTAAACCAAGAACTTTCTACAACTGTTTTAATAGTAAATGTTTGATTATCAATGGGGTTTACCTCAAATAACACTCCTATCAATTGGCTATGAGTAGAATCTAGCTCTACCCTTATTGGATTATCACCATAAATTTCAGAAGTACGGACATTACCATCTTTAAAGTAACTAATCTCAAAATCAAGCTGCTTTACTGTTGCAACGGCCATTGAAAATGACTGCATAATGCCCATTTCATTCTCTAAATTCCGAGATGTCTTTAATAATTGACCTCCCTGCAAAAAATCAGTTGCTCCAGAGGAACTGCCACGCGCATCTTTTACCAATAAAGTGGCACTAATAATATACCGGGATACTGCATATCGATTAGAAATATAAGCTGCAGTTAACGATAGCGATATACTTGCTATGAAATAAGGCCAATACTTTAAGTAGCGCGATATAAATGCCTTTATATCAAAAGGTTGTGAAGTTAAATCCATTATTTTATCCTCAGGAAACGTTTTTAACTGATTCTGACTATTCATCTCTATTTAGTTATTGTATAGATGAGGATAGCAGCGGACAAGATAGCGATTACACTCTGAAAGGATCCAAACCCTGTAGTTCCTGTTCCTAAAGATTTTACTTTCAATGGCTTGACATAGATAATATCATTTGGCTGAATAAAATAATTAGGGGAATACAGGATATTTCTATCCGTGAGGTCGACACTGTATACCTGGGGGCCATCAGGAAATTGGCGAATAATTTGTACTTCACTTCGGTTGGCCACAATGGTTAGATCTCCAGAATTGGCAATAGCTTCAAAAATATTCAGTTGCTGCTGTAAAATCACAAATTTACCAGGACGTAATACTTCTCCTAATACTGAATACCGGATACCGCCAAATTTCACTTCCACATAAAAATTATTGAAGTATTGTTTAGCTGCTTCTTCAATCAATATTTTTGCTTCTCCTAAAGTTGAACCTGCTACTTGTACTTTTCCAATCATCGGTAATTCTACTCTACCTGAATCATCTACAGAAGTGCCTGTTAGATAAAATACATCTCCTGCAGCACTACCTCCCTGTTGCATCATTTGTTGTGTACCTCCAGTTTTATTAAACAATTCTACTGCTTGCTGGTCAATAGTATTTACGTTAATGCTTAATATATCATTGATTTGTATTTTGTACTTGGTACGTGCATAATCCCTCTTAGTAGTGTCATCAATGGCTAAGGTTTTATTCTGTAGATACACTAGCTTTTTATTAGATATGCAAGAGGCAAAAAGTACTAGAAAGAGCAAAAAAAGAAGATACGATTTTTTCATTAGCGTTAAATGGATCTTAACAAAATTACCTGGCCTTATATGGTTGAACATTAGTACAACTTAGAATTCTTGCTCAATAATTTGAATGAATTTTAATTAAGGAAACATATGAATATAATGACCGTTTGACTACTAATCTAACTTATCAACGCGCGAAATTAATCATTTTTAAGATAGCTTGTGCAATTTAGAAAATACCCCTTTTCATATCTATTCTACCCATTACCACGCACTAAACGTAAAAAACAGCCTGCAAAGGCTTTAAAAAAATATTTAAGAAAGGCTACGAGGCGTGCTTATTGAGAATAAACGAAACGTGGCAACCAGAAGAGCTACCAGCAAAGGCGATTGCAGTATCAACTTTAGGTGTTGAGCTAAGCCATAACCCAAAGTATAACTATGAAAGGCATTCCCCAATAGAATTAATAAAAGGCAGGAAATAACTAAAGATAAATATACTCCTATGGTTAAACACACCAGTCTCTTACTCTGATAGACACATGCAACAATCGCCGTGGCATGTACCGCGAAAAGAAAAGAATACAAAAAAGATGCAAGCCATTTATAAGAGCTTGATAAGGCAATCCAAATACTACCAAAAGTAGATGGATATTTTTCGCTTGAAACTGGGTGGGATGAAACAGTAAATTGAGAGAAAAATCTTTCGACTAAGATAAAAAAAAACTCCCGCCAATAGCCTAGCAGAAAAAGGGAAACTATTAAAGGAAATATATACCAAAGTAGTGTGCGTTTATAATGATGCATCAGTTAGGTCAGCTGTCAAGGACTTAGGATTCTGAGGATTACCCGAAAACTTGTTCACCCACAACATCCACAAACCAAAGATCGCTACATAAACAACAGTAGTAAAAAGATACTTGTGGTTAAAATGAAAACTTTGACGGCTTATATGATAGTTAATGGCTAATAAGGCTACTCGGATAATATTAAGAAGATAGATACAAAAAACTCCTGATAATATAAAAGGCAACTTGTTTTTCCATCCCCCAGGGTACACTAAAATAAAACCGGCAAATAAAACGTACAACTCCAAGCCATTGCAGGGATGATCAATCCACACGACACTTTTAGAGCCAATATAGATGTGTGAACGTTGCTCTACGTGAGCGTCAAAACCCATCCAACCTAAAAGCGTACTACTTGCCTCTGCCACATTAACTGTTAGCCAATGGTCGAGTCTGCCATCAGGTTTGAGCCAGAAATCAAATAAAAAGTACCAGGACAAATAAAGTCCAACGGCTGAAGCAATAAAGATAACCACTTGTTTTCGCGCTTGCATTACCCTTACAAACTGAAATTAGGCTTGCTTCTTTTCATTGCGGTACGCGTAAACTTTTTTAGCTCCGTAAGCAGCCCCAGCAGCAAGTAATAAACTCAAGCCACCATCAATAGGCACAGGATCTCCACCTTCATCTCCGCCAGGAGGAAGATCTTGAGCAAAAGCTTGATTAGTTGTTAATAAACAAATGAATAAACCCAATGCTAAAAAATTGTATAATTGTTTTCTATTAAAAAAGAACAACTTAATTGATCTACGCATTTGAATATGGTCTTAGAATATTTTTTAGAAACTTTACTGCTATATTAGTGAATAGGAAATACAGCTCTTTGCCTAAACCTAGATTTATCATCCTGCTTATTTTTGGATAATGAACTTTTTATTAATTAACTGTTCTCCAATTTTTATAGAAAGAATATAAATTCCCTGGTTGGCAGACAGTTTTACTTCTTCAATAAGCCCATCTACTGGAGTTGTATATTTTTTCTCAGCAATTATTTGTCCAGTTAGATTATATGCTTTCCAACTTACCTGTTCAGACTTTGGGTTACGAATATGTAACTTAAATGTACCATCACTTGGGTTAGGGTATATTGTAGCTACTGCAGCCAGGTTAGTATTATTCTCTTTTGCAGAAAAGTAAAGTTTAAATCTGTCCGTTCCAAAAGAGGAAGAATCGGCAGTAGTTATATTAAAAGAATAAATAGGTTCTGCCAAAATATCCGTAGTTATTTTAGTAAAGGCATCATAAAGCAGAATTAAATTTTCGGAAGAAAAGCTTTCCATACCCGAAAACTCTAATTTATGAGTACCAGTAACATTATTTGTGGTTTTGAGGCTTATGGAATCAGACTTAATCAATTCTGGTAAAGTATTAACAACAAGATAATCATTAATCGATTTAGAGGAAATATTTAAACCTTGACTATCTACCCCATCACCTGGATTATTTAGCTTTATTGCATCCAATTCCTTGTCAAACCCAGGGGTAGCCCCTGCCATAAAACGAATCACTGTCTCATCACTGCTACCTTTACTGTCCTTCATGATAATTTTTAATAGACTAGCATCAACTGCTTGACGGAATCCTACAGTTGGACTTTGGTTTGTAACCTTTACTGCTTCTGATACACTTAATTCAGAAGCACCCGCAGCTGAAACACGAACCATAAATCCCAATCCTGGCGCAATGTACCTAGATCCACTATTAACTGGTACTCCATTTATGTATGTTGCATAAGAACCAGTATTATTTCCGGCAGGTTTCCACACATACACCGCGTCATTAATATTTGTCTTCGTCCATCCTGCAGCATCCCAGTCAATGGTACAAGGATAGGGATTACCTACTAAGTTCCATCGATTCGTACCCGCATCGGTGGTCGGTAAGGTAATGGCTCCTTTATTTACTGCGCCAATAAAGTCTAAGGTCACCGGGTTAGGAATCACATAAGTATTGGTACGCGCAGCCGTCTGAGTACGATCTCCCATAGCAAATATACGGAATCCGGTTCCTGTCGAAATAGGTGTTGTTAGACTCGTAATAGCAGCCCAGCTATTGCTACTAGTATTAAACGTATGGGCAGAAGGATTCTGATTAGGAGATGAATCAAATCCGCTTGCAGTAGAGCCTAGAATAAATATATCATCCAATAATTGGTTCAAGTTAAAGCTTTGGGTTGGTGCTGAGATAAATCGATAAGATCTTATTCCGCCCGGGATATATCGTTGCGCTGTAATATTTCCGTTAAAGGTAACCCCTGTCAAATCACCGATCATAGCAGTTCCTGAGGCATCAGATAATAAGGTTAAATATCCACTGGAATTGAAAGTAGCACCTGAGGCTATTGTAAGCAAATTTGTCAGACTTACTGCATGACTTAATGTTAATGTACTTGCATTACTCTTGGTTAGGTTGTAAAAGTTACTAGTAGCTGTTCCTGAGATAGTTTGAGTTCCACTTCCATTAAAAATAATGGTACTGATGCCTGAAGTAAAAGAACCATTATTAATCCAGTTTCCACCAACAGTAACATTATAACTGCTGCCAGAAGTACTTAGGGTAGTACCAGTTCCAATAGTTAAATCGTTCGTAACAGTTAAATTGTTATCAATAGTCTTTGTGCCAATCGTAGCGAAAGAAAGATTATAATAATTCACAGCCGCCCGAATAGTCTGATTGCCAGCACCATAATAATTAAAGGTATTACCAGCCGTTACTGTAAAAACTTGTGAATTGGTGGTAAATGAGTTA
The DNA here is from genome assembly GCA_040385915.1 of Bacteroidota bacterium. Classification (GTDB taxonomy): domain Bacteria; phylum Bacteroidota; class Bacteroidia; order Cytophagales; family ES-bin-26; genus ES-bin-26. The sequence goes on along the minus strand of JAZKGK010000316.1, from coordinate 26,964 downwards.
GCAATCCCAATTGTACCACTCGGAAGTGTAATGGCACGACCAGTAGAACCTGATATTATTAGATTATCATAGTTAAAGACTGAAATTGTTTGAGCACCTGTACCATTATACACAAGGGTAGATCCCGCAATTGTATGCGCAGTAGGGCTGTTTCCTGTAGTAAATAAACCGGCAACACGAACAGTACCATTGGGTAATACTTTTTGATAATCACTAAAAGTAAGTGAACCGTAGTCGGCCGCTACTACAGATTGCCCATGAGAAAGTTGCATGTAGGCAACAGTTCCTGTGGAAGAGCTTGATAAAGTTCCACTGGTAGCAGATACTGCACCATTTAAATTCAATGTATTTATTCCAATGGAAAAAGCACCATCGGTAAGGGTTAAAGTACCAGCAACGGTTGTAGTTGTACTAGAAATAGTTACTCCATTAGTGTTATTAATCGTTAAATTATTTATATCAGCTACTGTACTAGGGATTGTAACAGATCCTGAACTTCCACCAAAAACCAGGTTAGATGAAGAGGTAGTAGAGAAAACAGCTGGGCTAGTTACGACTATTGCTGGGCCATTGAGTGTCAGAGTATTAGATCCAACTGTGAAATTATAAGAGCCTGTTTGTAAGGTGAGCGTACCAACCATGGTTAAATCTGAGCCCAATGTAATGGCGCGATTGGTGGTTAAGGCATTCAAAGAGTTAGTACCACCCGCAACATTGCTTTGATCCATAATGAGAGTTCCGCCAGTTCCCGATCCAGAAAAAGTAATATTTGTTGAACTATTGCCCCGAATATTACCATTGGTATTAGCAATAGAGGCGTTCGACAAAGTCAGTGGCTGCGCATTTGTTACTAGTGTACCATTTGTTAAAACAAGCTGTGAATTAATTTGAAGAGCGGATCCTAAAGTGACCGTTCCACTACTGGCTCTATCAATAGTAAAAACACTTAGATTTCTTGCTCCTGCGGCAAACGTAAGCGTACCCAAACTACCACTCCCGCCAATAGTTAAATTTGAAGTAGCAGTTCCTCCTATTGTACTTGCTCCAGCTACCGCACCATTGAGCGTGAGGCTATTACTTGCACCGATGTTCAACCTGGAATTAAGGGTAAGTATTCCAGTAACAGTTGTACTTCCTGAGGCTAATGCAGCAGTAGACCCTGAAGTGGTTAAGTTACCATAGGTAGTAGCTACTACACTTTGTGTCCCTCCACTATATCCATATACAATAGTACTACCTGAGCTAATTGTGCCAAATACTGGTAGAGTAGCATTATTCATAGTTAAAGTCCCCCCCGAATTAACATCTATCCCACCGCCTACTGTACATAAAGATGAAGAGGGAATTGTAAAATTAGAACCGCTATTTACAGCTACCATCCCTGCTACAATCCAAGCAGCGTTAATCGTCGGGGTTGCATTATTTGCAATGTTAAAAGTTGCCGCACTATTAGTAAAATTCAATGGTGAGGTTCCTGAGCCATCAGTATTAGTTCCCCAAGTAGATTCTAAATTCAAGAAACCTGTAACTTTAGAATAGTAAATAGCTACTGCACCAGCCGTACCCGTAATACCAAAATCATCTATTTGATAAATATCTCCCCCGCTATCGCCTGTGAATATAAAACGAAATTGAAGATTACTAACCCCTTCGGCATTGGTAGGTAAACTCCAAGTTACATTAGCCCAACTATCATCAAAATTATTAATATCTGGATAACCACTATTCAACCAACTAGCACCAGCGTTAATAGAATACTGTATAGTTAGACCAGGAAATGACGCGTTAGGTAGAGAAGAAGAGGATGCACCCAGGCTAATGGTGATATTAGTAAAACCTACGGTAGATAGTGTACCAGTATTTAATATAATGCTTTGATCTCCATTGACATTATTATCAAATGTTAGGTTCCCACTACCACTGGCACCTGTATAGCCATTACTGGGGTTGATAGTACTAGCTGTAATCGAACCACTTGCAGTAGTCCAGGAAGTAGGTAATGAACTTCCAGTACCAAAAGTCTGAGTTGTATATATTGTTGTCTGCCCTACTGCCCAATTTGCTGACAAAAGTGTAAACAGCAGAAAGTAAATAATTCTTTTCATAACCTATTGAATTAAGTAATAATCAATGCTTTTAATTAGGCAAGGTAATCATACCTCCTCTATTTAGCAGTAAAAATAAAAAATAAATGAAATAAATCAACTAAAAACCAAGCATTTCCCTTCGTTTTCTTTTATAAATTTAGGCAAAGGGATAGACTTCTGAAAAAGATATTACTACGAAAAATAGAAGCAATCAGTTAGAAACAATGACTGGCCTATACCTATTATACCCTACTGCTAGGATAACTATACCTGGCTGAGTAAGCAAGCCAAATCAGCTAAATTTTCTTTGCCGGCTTCGCCTAGCCTGAAAAATATTCATTTTTTATAGCGATATTTTAGCTTGTTAAATTACCAAGTAATTTTCTTTGCTGTATATACGCAAACAGCCCCCAAACAGATTCTTCAAAATGAAGTTGGTAGGTAAGGGACAACACCTATTCTCTCCTCATTTCCCGTTTTACAACATTAAACACACAATAAATTACTTCAATCAATTGTAACAAAGCAACCAATTTCATAACTATTTGTTGCACTTCCTCAACCAATACCTCCCTTCACTTGCTTAGTTAAATAACTGCCAGCGACTTACTTCAGAAATAAAGTGTGCAAACGCACCTGGAACAGCTAGGATACTAAATACTACCCCAAAAACAGCCCCGTAAAAGTGAGCATCGTGATTAATATTATCACCACCCCGCTTGGCTTGGTAATAAGAATAAAATAGATATAAAAACCCAAAAATAAAGGCTTTCATTTCGAATGGTATAGGAAAAATCCGGATACCATTCATGGGATTGAAAAGGATACTGGCAAAAAGAACCGAGGATACCCCGCCGGAAGCACCCAAAGAGTTATAATACTGGTTCTTTCTGTTTTTCAGATAGGTAGGAATATCCGATATGATGATGCCTAATATAAATAAGATAACAAATAAATTACCCCCAATCTCCGATTCTACGATTCCACCAAAAAAGAACAGGGTGAACATGTTGAAAAACAAGTGGGTGTAATCATTGTGGATAAAGCCAGAAGTAATAAAACGCCAGTATTCCTGGCGATTATCTATACTGTAAGGATTCATCATCCATTTCTGCATAACCGATTGATTATTCCAGGCATACAGGCTTGCAACAACATTTAGAATGATAATAATAACCGTATAAGAAAAAGGAATATTCATAAAAATGATGTGCCGATAAGTAGATGTGTAAATTAGAAGATGTACTGACGTGTTGATTGCTTGAGAATTCATCCAATGCTGCGTTACACAGTAGCTTCTTGGAGCTCACAAACACCTCAACTTTCGCGATGAATCAGTTGTTCTACAAACTGCCTTAATAAAAACTTGCGGCCTTCATCGCCTATCAATTGATCGAGACAAGATAAACCTAAGGCGAAAAAATGATTCATTTTGGCTTCGGTTAGCTGACGAATGTTTAACTCATTATAGATAGAGGTAACAGCGCGAACCTTTTCTTCCTTGTCGAATAGAGGCGCATTGAGCCAATAGTCGAGCGCTTGCTTCTGTTCACCTTTAGCTTTTTCCAGTGCTTCGATCAGCAGGAATGTTTTTTTATTGGCAATAATGTCACCTCCCACTTGTTTGCCAAACTTTTCCTGTTCTCCAAACACGTCCAGCAAATCGTCTTTCAGTTGAAAACCAATGCCAATACTGGTACCTGCTTCATTGAGCAGTTGGGTGGCGGTTTCGTCTGCGCCTGCAATAATACCACCTAGTTCTAAGCTAAAACCCAATAAAACGGCAGTTTTCAACTGGATCATTTCCAGATATTCAGCTTCGTGTACAGTATCCAGTTGCTCAAAGTTCATATCCCACTGCTGGCCTTCACATACTTGTGCTGCACAGCGATTGAAACGCAGTAGCACCTGCTTTAGCTGCCCAGGGTCTACTTCTGCTAATAGGTCATACGCACTTACCAACATCACATCGCCCGACAGAATGGCTATATTCTCATTCCATTTGGTGTGAACTGTAGGCTGACCGCGCCGGAGCGGTGCTTTATCCATGATGTCGTCATGCATCAGGGTGAAATTGTGGAACACTTCCACGGCAATGGCTGGTTTGATCGCTTTTTGCCAATCGTCTGTAAAAATATTGGCCGATAACAAGGTAAGCAGTGGGCGCATTCGCTTGCCACTCAAAGCCATCATATAACGGATCGGTTCGTATAATTCGGCTGGACGCTGGCCATATTCCAGGCTTGCAATGGTTTGGTTAAGGGCTTGAAGGGCTTGTGAGATATTCATTACAGAAGCTTAATCTGCCAAAGGGCAAGATTTTTTTGACAGCAAGTATAAGACAAGTTTAGGTTTGTTCCTATCCTTTCCGCCCGCGTTTCGGCTTTTTCGAGCCCTTTTCCTGGCTGGTCGTTCCACGAAATGTCCGGTCACTACCAGACGCACGGCGCTCTCGGCCATTGGTTTCACTGCGACCATACCCACCAAAATCGCGCACCCGACCAGTATTGCGTCCCGTATCGCGCATGCCTACCAACTGAAGGTCGATACTGCGTTTTTCTAAATTGGTGTCCTTCACTTTTACCTTCAAGGTATCACCAAAGCTGATGATCCGTCCGGTTCGCGAACCAACGATGCGATAATTGTCCTTATCTAGTTCGTAAAAATCGTCGGTGATGTCGGTCATGCGCACCAGGCCTTCGCAACTGGTTTCAATGATTTCCACAAAAATGCCAAATTCAGTCACGCCGGTCACGATGCCATCAAACTCCCGGTCTTCCATCCGCTGCATAAACTCTACCTGCTTGTACTTGATAGAAGCCCTTTCGGCATCAGCAGCCAATTTTTCCTGTTCCGAAGAATGCTTGCATTTAGCTTCGTACAGCTCTTTTTCTACTGAACTGCCGCCGTCCAAGTAATGCTGCAACAGTCGATGCGCCATCATATCAGGATAGCGGCGAATGGGGGAAGTAAAGTGCGAATAGTGCGCAAAAGCCAATCCAAAGTGCCCGATCTCGGAAACGCTGTAACGCGCCTTTGCCATGGTGCGGATAGCCAGGCTTTGTAATACATTCTGCTCTGGCTTGCCTTCCAAATCGTCGATCAGCTTGTTCAATGACCCAGCGATTTGTTTATCGTCCACTTTCAGATTATAGCCAAAGCGTTTGACAAAAGTAGAAAAGGTCTGGATTTTATCGAGGTCTGGTGCCTCGTGAATACGATATACCATCGTGTCTTTTTGCTCACCTTTCTTTCTGCGGTACACATATTCTGCTACCTGCTTGTTAGCCAGCAACATGAATTCTTCGATTAGCTTGTGGGCATCCTTCCGGATTTTGGGATAAACGGCTAGTGGTACGCCCGCTTCATCTAATTGAAATTTCACCTCTACGGTTTCAAAACTGATTGCTCCTTTGCGAAAGCGTTCTGCACGCAATTTCAAAGCAATTTTATTCAGTAAAAGGATTTCCTGAGCAAAATCACCTGGTTGGCCATCTACCTCTATACTTTCCAGTCGCAGTTGGGCTTCTTCATAAGAAAAACGGCGGTCGGAATGAATGATGGTACGTCCAAACCATTCGTTCAACACTTTTCCGTCTTCCGTTATTTCGAATACTGCTGAGAAGGTAAGCTTGTCTTCGTTTGGGCGCAAGGAACATAGTTCGTTGGAAAGTTTTTCGGGCAGCATAGGCACTACGCGATCTACCAGGTACACCGATGTGGCGCGGTTATACGCCTCTTTTTCTAACAGCGTGCCTGGTTGCACATAATGCGTTACATCGGCAATGTGAACACCAATTTCCCAACGTCTGTCACCATCGCTTCCATTATCTAAAGCCCGAATCGAAAGTGCATCGTCAAAATCCTTGGCATTTTCCGGATCGATGGTAAAGGTAGTGATGGAGCGAAAATCGCGGCGCTGCTCGATTTCTTTTTTAGTAATCTTGTCGCTGATTTTCCGCGCTTCTTCTACAACTTCTTCTGGAAAACGCAATGGAAGGCCAAATTCAGCGAGAATAGCGTGCATTTCGGTTTCATTGGCTCCTGCGCGACCCAATACGTCTACGACTTCACCCTCAGCTTTGCGCGCTTCATCTCCCCGTTTTACATCGCCCCAATGAGTAATGCGCACAATTACCTTATCGCCATTTTTGGCTTCTTTGATGTGTTCCTGTCTAACGTAAATATCCTGATACATTCGCTTGTGGTCAGGCACCACGAAAGCGTATTTGGCCAGAATCTGAATTTTACCTACATACTCGGTTCGTTTCCGTTCTAGCACCTCGATAATTTGGCCTTCTACTCGTTTGCCTTTACCGCCAGACATCACCGATACTTTTACAGTATCTCCGTCCACTGCATTACCAATGTTATCGGCATCTACCCAGATATCAGGTCTGGATTTCTCGGCATCTACATCGGGTTCTAATACTACGAAGCCAAAGCGCGAGTTTACAAAATCGAGTCGCCCCTTGAAGGTATAGGTTTCCATATCGGCCACGTAATGCCCATTCTCCAAGCGGATTAACTTCCGGCCTTCTTCCAAGGCATCTAGGATTTCAGCAATCTGCATTTTGGTTCTCCGGTCGTTTACGTCTAACTGCCGTATCAATTGATTATAAGAGAAGGCTTGATCGGGACGGGCTTTAAAATAAGCAAGGACTTCTTCAGTCAGTACTTGCTGAGAGGCTTCGTTGCTACGTTCTTTATGGGATGTTTTTTCTTTGCTTTTTTTCACTTGAATAAAATATTAATAAATAAATGTGCAGATATCTTCTTCTGCTGATGTTACAAAATTAATAGGATTTCTCCTATTTTATGACTACCCAGTTGATTTTGGCTAATCTACTGCCCCAAACCAAGCATTTGCTGCCGCCGCCATTGCGCCTGACGAATGCTTTCGAGGTCACTCTTCGGAACGGCACTGATGAGCGCTTTGGTATACGCAGACTTTGGATGAGTATACACGTCCTCGGCAAAACCCATTTCCTCAATTTTACCTTTATTCATAACGATGATCCGGTCGGCCATAAATTTCACTACCGACAAGTCGTGCGAGATAAAAATGTATGTGAAGTTAAATTGTTCTTTTAGGTCATTCAATAGGTTCAGTACCTGGGCTTGTACTGACACATCAAGGGCAGAAACGGATTCGTCACAAATGATAAACTTAGGATGGAGTGCTAAAGTTCGCGCAATGCAAATTCGCTGCCGCTGCCCACCCGAAAATTCGTGCGGATACCGGTAAAAATAATCGGCTTGCAGGCTCACGGTTTCTAGCAATTCAACCACTTTGTCTTTTCGGGCGGCTTCGCTGGAGAGCATTCCGTGCAAACGCATAGGTTCCATAATGGCCTCACCAATAGTCATTCGCGGGTTGAGGGAAGAATAAGGATCCTGGAAAATAATTTGGATGTCTTTCCGCAGTATACGCATGGCTCTTCTATCGAGTTGGCACAGGTTTCGGCCTTCAAAAAAAATTTCTCCGGCATTCGGCTCAATCAGCCGTAGAATGCTTCTTCCCAGCGTAGTTTTACCGCAACCTGACTCTCCGACAAGGCCCACTGTTTCGCCTGGATATACATCGAACGAAACGTCGTCTACGGCCTTGACCCAATCGGTAGGTTTGCCAAAAAAGCCTTCGCCCAAAGGGAAATATGTTTTTAGGTTTTTTACCTGTAAAATGGGCAACTGCTTTACCAATTGTTGCTGTCGCTCCTGGATTTCGTCATCGGCAATAAAGTTGAACAAGAGAGCCTCGCCTACCGAGCTGTATTTACTCTTTTCACTCATGACGCCGTGCTCGTCGGTATGCATAAAATCGCTTACAACGGGCAATACCTTCATCTTGATGTCGAGCCGGGGGCGGCAAGCCAGTAAGCCCTTGGTATACGGGTGCTTAGGCTCGGCAAACACGTCCCAAACACTTCCTTGCTCCACTATTTTGCCTCGGTACATCACCAGTACTCGGTCGGCAATCTCAGCAATTACGCCTAAATCGTGGGTAATAAACAGGATAGCTGTGCCTTTGTCGTCGCGAAGTTGGCGCAGCAAGTCGAGCATCGTCGCTTGTACCGTTACATCAAGCGCGGTGGTTGGCTCATCGGCAATCAGGATGGCAGGATTACAGGAAAGTGCCATGGCGATCATTACCCGCTGTTTTTGCCCGCCTGAAATCTGATGTGGATAAGCGTAAAAGATAGATTCTGCGCGAGGTAGCTGAACCTGTTTAAATAATTCTATCGTCCGTCGTTTGGCTTCTTTCCGGCTTACTCCTTGGTGCAGGAAAATGGCTTCCATTACCTGATCGCCGCAGGTAAACACCGGATTAAGCGAACTCATGGGCTCTTGAAAGATCATCGACATTTCATTGCCCCTGATATGGCGCATATCAGTATGAGAAAGCTGGGTCAGATCAGTCCAGCCACGCGCAGGCGAATTGAATAGAATTTCGCCTCCTTCTATGCGACCAGGAGGAGTCTGGATCAGCCGGATCAGCGAAAGTGCGGTCACTGATTTACCAGAACCCGATTCGCCCACAATACCAATCGTTTCCCCTTTGCGCAGGTTGAAACTTACATCGTCTACTGCCCGCACTACGCCCCTATCGGTGTCAAAGCTTACGCGTAGCTTATTCACTTCCAACAACAAATCTTTCTCCTGATGGATTGGCTTATAGGTTGGTAATTGAAAAGCGTCGTTCTCTGGCGGATGGGTTACTCCTGGCATGCGGGCATCAAATAGTTGATTCAGCGCAAAAGGTAGAATTTTAGTTGAAGAGAACCAATGCGAAAGCGTTTTAAAAACCACATTGAGGCATGAAAATATTTCCTCAGCGATAAAACTGGAAAGCGGGTGTGCAGATTTGCCGATGTTTAGATAGGCAATGCCACCATAAAGCCTACTTTCTGTATTGCATACTTGTAAAAAGAATGGTAGCTTACCCACATCAAGTCATCTCCCGACTAACACCCACCAACTTACTACAATTCAATAAATTATGAATACAACATCGCTTATTATATGTCTCTTCTGCGTGTGGATGCTACCTTGGCAAAATGAAAACCAAAAGCAAGAACCACAGGTGGTTAAAACCATTTTTTCCGGGAATCCTATTCTACCAGGCGATTTTGCCGATCCCTGCATACTGGTTCACCAGGATACTTTTTATCTATATGCGACTACTGGCGGTGAAGCAACCGTGTGGCGATCAAGTGACTTTGTCAATTGGAAGTTGACCAAGCTTAACTGGCCTACTTCGATGGGACTACGCGATATCTGGGCTCCGGCAGTCAGGCAGGGAACGGATGGAAAATTCTACTTCTATACTTCTACCAACCACAATATTTATGCAGGAGTGGCCGATCACCCGATGGGGCCTTTTCACAATATCTTAGGCAGAGACAGTATTTTCATTAAAAACCAGCAGTGGTGGGACAAGATCCACTCCATTGATGCCGATTGTTTTATCGATGATGACGGCCAGGCGTATTTGTACTGGGGCTCCGGCTTCGATTTTAAAGACGGAATTTGTGCCGTAGGTCGTCTGAACAAAGATATGGCTTCGTTTCAAGACCCACCGAAACTGGTTACTCCGCACAAATATTTTGAAGGGCCGCATATGATGAAAAGAAATAATATGTATTACCTGATGTATTCTGACAGTCTCTACTACGATTCCACTTATAAGGTGCGCTATGCCATATCGATGAAGCCAACGGGGCCTTTTACGGAAGGAAAGAACAGCCCGATTCTCACCTCTACGCCAGATGGAAAAATAAGTGGCCCCGGTCACCATTATACCATTCGCTTTGGCAACGACTACTACATTGTCTACCACCGACACGGCCAACCACTTTATTCACCGTATGGATCGCCTATCCGGCAGATTTGCATAGATAAGTTGGCGTTTGAAGAAGATGGCTCGATCAAAAAAGTAGTCGCTACTCAGCAGGGAGTAGCTTTAGATTTTGTAAAAGGCAAAAATAAACGCCAACCGTTGAAGCCAGTGGCAGCTAAATCTTCGTCCTCGGTAAGTGAGTCATTCGATGCCATAAAAGCGTTTGACGGGAATTTCGGAACTCTTTGGGCTGCCGACAAAAAGAACTTGCCCGCTTGGCTGCAAGCTGATTTTGGCAAAGAAGTTACCATCCGTTCATGCGAACCCGTCTTCGATCAGGTGATGGGAGATTACGACTATACGATTGAATACTCAGCTGATGGGAAAGCGTGGCAGCCTTATGGAAAAGGGAAGAATGCCACCGCAACCGAATGGCCAGTAGAACATACAAAAAAAGTAAACACTCGATTTGTCAGACTTACTATTCTGAATCAGACCCGCGAACCCAAGAGAGTAGGTTTGTGGGAGTTAAAAGTGTACTAAGCAGTCATTTAAATACTCATTCTGTCATCGTAATATGCGCCTCCTGAATTTCTGGTAAGTTATTCAGCTTCAGATACAATTGCGCCAATACAGCAATTTCGGTCAGGCTGTGTTGGCGAATTTTTGTCCAGTCTTTTTCCACGTAATACCAGCGATTGACTGATGCGCCATCGGTAGCCAGATGCTCGGATGGAACGCCAAACAGGGTAGCAAGTAGTTCGAGGGAAACGCTCGTGCGGCGGTCGCCAAAACGCCACAGTTCCAACGTATCCAGGTGCGGGATTTCCCAGGGCTTTTTACCGGCAATTTGTAAGGGCTTCGGAATGGGCAAACCGTTGATTAGGATGCGGCGGCACAGGTAAGGGTAATGAAATTCCTTCCCATTGTGGGCACATAATACCAGACTTTTGGGATCAAACTTCGTTTCTAGCAGCGATTTAAATTCGTATAAAAGGCTATTTTCGTCGTCTCCTGTAAACGCTTTGGCTCGCAAGCCCATCTGTCCGGCTTCATTCCAGTGGAAGTACCCGGCTCCAATGCTCACGATTTTGCCAAACTCAGCGTATAAATTTGCCCGTTCGGTAAATAATTGCCGGGGAGATAGTTTGCCAATTTCTTCTGGATGAAATTGACCCGCTTTTCTATCCCAGAGCCTTTGGAATTTTTCGTCCAGCAGCTCGTAAGAAGCGGCAGTTGCGACTGTTTCCAGGGAAAGAAAAAGCAGGTTTTTTATGCGCTTTTGAGAGGACTCCATAGGTGATTGTCGATTGTCCATAGTTGGCAATGGCTGGTTAAAAATGAGATAAACCCTCGGTTAAACTCAATCGTGCAATACGCCTTCTAAACCCAATTGTGAAATCAGGATGAGGTTTTCTTCGGTTATGCTTTCGGGAACGAAGATGAATTTTTTGTCATAAATCTGGCTACCAATATAGTAGCTTACCCAATATTCGCTGTATAGATGGAATACTGCCGGATCGATGCCTTCAATAACCACAAAACCCAGCGGTTCGACAGCCGCAAAAAATTGCCTCAGGGTAGATGTTTTGGGCGGTTCTTCATCTGAGGGGCTATCTGCCGGAAAGCCGTAGCCTTTAGAAGTAACAAAGATGTTAGACAGTGGTAGTTCGTTTCGATTGAGCAGGAAAACGCGCCATTCAAAATCACCAGAAGCATTTTTTTCGCGGGCCACTGCTACTTTCACCCCTTCGACGGGTAAAAAGGGAATGTCTTTTTTCATGAATATACTCAAGCAGGCTTGCTGGTTGTTTTTGCATAAGCCCTCTCCAAAGATACACCAGCCAACTGAATTATGCCAACGGCAGTATCACCAAGGAGCTTCTTTCATCTATAAACTTGCCATGGATGCTTGCTTATTTCTTTAATACCAAAAATTCTACTCGACGGTTGCGCTGGCGGGATTTCTCGTTGAGATTACTGGCAATGGGTTGGCTACTGCCGTAAGCTTTGAAAAGAATACGGTTTTCATTGATGCCTTGTTCTACCAGGTAGCGCTTTACCTCTTTCACCCGATCGGCAGAAAGTTTCAGGTTTTTGGTCCAATCGCCCTGGTTATCGGTATGGCCTTCCAGTTGAATTTCCAAGGTAGGATTAGCTATCATCATTTCTGCAACACGGTTTAACTCAGGCAAGGACGTTTGCAACAAGTTGTATTTGCTCTGCTCGAAGGCAATGCTGGTCAGATTGACTTTCTGACCCACTTCCAAAGGAGTAAGGTACAAATCTCTTCTAATTTCTTGGTAATCAGTATAGGTCGTCACATCAATTGTTTCAGTGGCAGAGATAAATCCAACAGCACTTGCCATCAGGTTATACTCGTGTTTGAGTGGCAATACAATCTGATATTCACCCGTCATTGGATTGGTGCTGGCCTTACCTGCAGCACTCATTTTCTCCGAAAAGGATTCGTTGGTAGTTTTATCCGATACATTCCCTGTTAGAAGCTTTCTTTCGTGGGTATGATTAGAAGTAGCAGCCATCTCGTCGGCTGCATTTGTGGTACCAGAATAGCCAGAAGAAGCTTTTCCTGCCGCAGGGTATCCAGGAACGGTATGATAAACCAGGTCTGCACTGAGCGGCTGTTTGGTACTGGCATTATAGACATTGCCCCGCACCAACACCACTGGTTCGGGTCTGGTTTCAGGACTCAGCCGCACCCGGAAAATATCGCCTTCGCCAAAGCTATTATTGGCAGAAACGAAATAGGCGTATTCGCCCGAAGCCGGAATGGTAAAATAGGCATCCCAATCGGGCGTATTCAGATTAGGCCCCAGGTTTTGCGGTTCAGACCAGTGAAGCCAAGTGTCGTCCAGGCGTTTGGTTACGAACATATCGTTGTTGCCATAGCCACTGAAACCAGCCGTAGAATAATACAACGAAACGCCATCAGAAGCGATAAAAGGCGAGGTTTCGTCCTCCGCAGAATTAACCATGCCGCCCATATTGCGCGGTTCAGTCCAGTTATTGTCCGACTTCAGAAAGGATACATACAGGTCTTTCCGGCCATAAGTATCCTTGCGTTGCACGGTCATAATGAGTACCAGTCCGTTTTGGGCGAGCGTAAATTCGGAGTACTCACTGTCATTATAATAGTTAGCAATTTTCACCTCCTTAGGAAATACCCAACCCGTGCGGGTTTTATTGGTAATAGAAAGGCCGCGTTTCATCTTTCCATTAGGCAGATACACGTTGTTGAGCAGCATTGTATTGCCGTCGGGCGTGATAGAAAAAGATGAATTCTGGTCGTAATTATTGATGGGTGCCCCAATGTTCACAGCCTTATTCCAATGGTTATCGGCTTGTAATGTAGCAAACCATACGTCTTGGGCATCGGCACTACCTACATTTTCGGGATGGGGCGAGCGGGTAAAATACAACGTTTTGCCATCTGGAGAAATAACCGGAGAGATTTCCTCGGCTTTGGTATTGATGGCAGAACCAAGGTTTTCCTTTTTCAAATCGGAAGGAAGCGTGCTACTGACATTAATTTCAGCTTTTACTGGCTGGTCTGAGGAGGAAATACCAATGGCATCGATATGGTTCCAACCCTTAATCCGAGTGGTATTGAGCACCAACTTGACGGCTTTGACTTTATAGGAAGTCATTGGGATAAACACGTGGAGCATTCTGCCTAACGTAGCTACCGTATCTGTTTTGTGGTTTTCGTATACTTTGTAGCCTTTGTCGCTTTCGTCGTATAGGTAGATTTTTTCAACAGTGCCTTCGTTCAAACTTTCTGCAATAACTATTTGGCGAACGTGGATGGGCATTTTATAGCCTACTTTAATCCATTCGCTTAAAGTATCGCTGCGGGTAGCGGGCGACCAGGCGCAAAAACTACTTCCAAACTGGGGGAGTTTATTAGGACGACCTAATACCTGGATGGCACGAAACTCTTTGGTATATTTTTCTTCGCGGTATTCAGAAGAGACATCCTGCACTTCGGCGGCCCATTGTACTTCCTGGGCGTAACTTTGACCTAGGGTAGCCATTAGTTGAAAGATGGCTAATGGGTAAATAAAGAGAAAAGGCTTTATCTTTTTCACGATAGTAACGCCAGCATTTAATGATTTAGCTAAAGTATCGTTGCGCCTGTATAGATAGTCTTCCAATGAGCTAAGTTTATCTTTGACACGACAAATTAGCCTCTCGAATTTACAAATATTCTCTTTAAAGTCAAACCCGTTTCATTAACGACTTACAGAGAACGGTTGCCAGGGATATTTGATAGCCAACGTATAGAGCTTATTCCAGGGATTGTAGGCAATTGCGTCGTAGCTGATAGGAACAACGTCATAATTGCCTAAACTGTATAATCCAAATTTGTTTTTTATTCCCAGGATAACAAAACCATTACCCAAATCGCTCAGGTAATCATATTTGGGAATAAATAATTCTTTGCCCTGTTCGTTGATTAGACCCGTTTTGCCGTTTTTGGTAATGAGGCAGCGGCGGTTAGGCAGAATAGCCAGCGTATCATATTGCGGTTTTAGCACTTCTCGGCCATTCTTATCGACAAACCCCCAGAATTTCCCCCGACGCACCATGGCTACTCCGTGCTTGAAAAGCCGTACTTCTTCATAATAAGGCTGTACGCGTAAAGCTTCGGCTTTGTCGATAAAACCCCACTTGCCTTTGATCTGGATTCCGGCCATTCCTTCGGAAAAAGGCGTAATGCCTTCGTAACGGTTGGCTATGCGCAAGCGGCCTTCTTTGTCTATAAAGCCATATTTATTATTAATTCTGACACCCGAACGCTCTTCGTGCATCACCTGTAATTCCTGAAACTGGCTGCTGGGGCGGAGAATCATTTTGCCGCGAATATTTATCAATCCTTCTTTATCGCCCACCCGAACCGTGATCATACTGTCGGCACCAAAAGTGGAAAGGAAGTCATATTGGATAGGAATAATTTCTTTGGCCTGCTGATTATACAATCCATATTTCCCAAGGTTTTTCACCAGAATATAGCCATTGTCCATCACGCCTAAGCTATCTACCGCCAGCCGCATGGCCTTCTGATGAGTATTGATAATGCCTGACCGTCCGTTAGTGAAATAGACGCAGAGACTGTCGTTGATAATATGGGTGTCTTCAAAAAGTGGCTCCACTAGCCAATTGCCCTTGGTATCGATCACGCCCATACCTTCTTGTAGTTTCGCCCGCGCTTTTCCGAAAGAAAAATCACCAATGAACTGATATTGAATAGGAATGATCGAACTACCTTTGGTATCTGTCGTACCCCATTTCCCCCCCAGGTTTATCACCAAAGTTCCATCGGGCTGTACCCGCACAGCGTCGTGCCGGATCGGGATAATCTGCTTGCCCAGTTTATTGTACACGCCTATTTTCGCACCATTTTTGGTTTGGATAAGTGCCGTTAAGCTGTCAATCAGAATATTGTCGTAATCATTGGACAGAATAGTCTGGCCGGTCTTATCGATTACGCCGTATTTACGGTTCATTTGCACCACGGTAAGGTCGCCGGTAATGGGCGCAATCCGCTCATATACCGGAGGGGTGATAATTTCGCCTTTCTCGGTCATCAGCCCCCGTTTTCCTTCCAACTGGTAACTGTATAACACTTCGTTTACCGCACGCACATCCTCAAACTCATAACTAAACTTCTGGTTGTTTTGCTGATCCACTACTTTCCACTGGGGCATAGGGAGCAGGTTATAGGTAAACTTTCCTGTGCGCACAATGTCGCGGTATACCAAAGGCTTAATAATTTTTCCAGTTTTGTTCAGAATTCCCCAACGATAATCCTTTTTCACGGTAGCATATTCTTCATCAAAGTCTCTGATATCGGTATAATCGCCTTTGAAGATTTCTTGGCCTTGGACATTGAATACTTTCCAATGCCCATCGGTCGATTTGGCAGCAAACAATTTGAACTGATAGTCTCGAACGGCTTCGTATTGTAAGGGAATAACTATTTTACCTTCGGCGGTGAGCACCCCAAAACGAGCTTGTAGTGCGTTAGCAACGGCCACTGTTGCCTTTTTGCTACTGGCTTGATTTTCGTCAGGCTCAGTTGCTTTGCCCACAATAAACAGGGAATTGGCAGAGTCGTAGGTGATGTAATTGTAAATAGGCTCGATGATTTCGCTGCCTTTGGAGGAAATGATTCCGTAAAAGAGATTATATTTCCCATCGGTGTAGCCTCTTATACTGACTACTGATACGCCATTTTTATAGTCGCCAATCTCCTCATACGGCTTTTTGGTAATGACTTTTCCTTTTTCATTGATCACAGACCAGCCGACACTTTTTTTCACTCTGGCCACACCGTTAGAAAAAGGCATAGCCTTCTCATATTGGGGCTCAATGACATACTTTCCGGATGCATCGGCATACCCATATAACCCGGAAGAAGCCTTTGACGGCGTAGGAAATTGATTTTCGGCAGAGGTAGAAGTATTAAAGCCTAGTAAGCAAACAAAGACAACAACAATAAAACGAAGCATGGAAGTAAATGTGCTAAGCAATGAGTAGTGAATAATGAGCAATGAATCCAGCCGGTTGGCCGGTATGGAACGCAATAGAGCTTTTAACTGTAAATCAACTAGGTATGATTTCAAAAGTGTTTTTTATTTATAACTGATTGCATAATACGCTAATGCAATTGGCCAATATTCAAAATTATTCAATTTTCGCCCGATTCCTGCCATCCGTGTCTGAGTTTGTGCGTAGATAAGTTAGCGAACTTGCTGGCAGAGTTCAATAAGCACGCCATTGGTAGACTTTGGATGGAGGAAACAAACCAGTTTGTTGTCAGCTCCGCGCTTGGGCGTATCATTCAACAAGACAAAGCCTTCATTTTTCAGTCGCTGCATTTCAGCCACAATATCCTGTACTTCGTAAGCAATGTGGTGCATGCCTTCTCCTTTCTTTTCCAGGAATTTAGCAATTGGACTATCGGGATTGGTAGCTTCCAACAATTCGATTTTAGTTTCGCCCATTTTGAAAAAAGAAGTATTGACCCCTTCCGAATCCACAGACTCAGTTTTGTAAGGTTCGGCTCCAAATAAACGGGTGAAAACGGCGTTAGAAATCTGTAAATCTTTTACTGCAATACCAATATGTTCTACTTTTAGCATAAAACTATCTTTGCTGAAGGTGAATGAGGGAAGTAAAGTGAGAAACTTTTTACCATTGGGAAAGGTTTTTGAATTAAATTTGTGTGAAAAACCTTTATTTGCTTTATTTAAGTAATTACGAACATCGTTTACTATTACTTAGCTAATTTAACAACGAAGCCTTATAAGCATTATGATAAACGTCACAGAAAAAGCAAGAGAAAGAATTATAGAATTACGTAATAAAGAAGGCTACAATGATAATTATAATATCCGTGTGGCAGTAGAAGGCGGCGGTTGTTCAGGCCTGATGTATAACCTGGACTTCGATTCTAGCTCTAAGCCGAATGATCAGGTTTTTGAAGACAATGGCATCAAAATTATGGTTGACAAAAAGAGCCTTCTTTACCTTATAGGTACCGTACTCGACTTTTCGGATGGCTTGAACGGTAAAGGATTTCAATTTGTAAATCCCAATGCTACCCGCACCTGCGGTTGTGGCGAAAGTTTTTCCGTTTAAGTAGGAAGTAGCCGTTAGGAATTAGGTTTTCAATTCCTTTTAAACAAAAATCCCTGTTCAAATGTATTGAGCAGGGATTTTTGTTGATATTCGTACATCTACTTATCCCCTTCTACTCATTCTACTCATCTATGTTTTTCCAGCTCTTCTAGTCTTTTTTGCAAAGCGGCTTTTTCCATTTGGACGATGGCTAGCTGTTCGGCAGTTTCGCGCTGCGAGCGGTGCATTTCTTCCTGCGTGGCTTGTAACTCCTCCATACTCTGGCGCATTTCCTCCTCCTGGGCCTGCATTTCTTCGGCCATAGATTGTGCCTCGTCCAGCAAGTATCGGGTTTGCTCTGTCACTCGCGCACCAGCAATAGACGAAGCTATATTTTCGGCTATCTTTTCGGTAAATTCAATCATGTGCTTCTCAAAGTCCTGGAATGAAGCTATTTCGATAACGCCATGCACCTCACCATCCAATTTGAGGGGCACTATAAGCAGGTAACGCGGACTGGAACCACCCAAGCCAGAGGTAATCTGAACATAAGCCGTAGGAATATCGCGCAGATAAATGGTATCTGCTTCTTGCCAGGCTTGGCCTAATAATCCCTGTCCGGGAAGCACGCGTTTTTCTACAAACTTCTTCCGATCATAGGCATAACAAGCGGTCAGAGCCATAAAGGGTCGCTCCTGGTCTTCCGCGTTCACCACAAAAACGCCACCCTGGTTTGCTTTCAGATACTTTACCAGGTTCATGATCAACCGGTCGGAAAGCTGTTTCAAATCCTGGTCATTTTCCCGCAAAATATTGCCAAACTTAGCCAGCCCTTCGTTGGTCCAGTAGCGAATTTTGTCCTGCTCAGATACTTGTTTCAATCCATCGCGCATACTGGCCAGTGAATTGCCCAGTTCCCCAGAATCATTAAACACCTTGATATCACTATCGAAATTACCTTGCCCCACGTGCTGAGCAAACTCTTTAATACTTTTCAGGTTGACAGTCAGCACATTAACTGAGTTTGTTATAATGTCTAGCTCTGCATCAGTTTTGCCTACAGCTTCAGGAATCATTCCTTCAGACAATTTAACAATGTGAGAATTAAGGGTCGAAATACTCGTTTGGACACGTGTCAGTATCTGATAAATGATAATAGAAATGGTAGCCAAAATTGACAGCAGAATCAACATAACCGTGATCTGTAGGCGAGCTACCTTTTCGCCTACACCAATTTCAAACTGGTCAATATCTTTCTGATTGGTTTTGAGGAGCGTACTAGCCCGCAAAACAATTTCCTGCTGAGCCGATGAAAATTTGTTTTGACAAAAACTCGCCAGCTGTGGGTTATATGAGAGGCGAATAGCATCCTGCACCACGCCTGGAGAAGAGGCGTCAACCGATATGATAGAATCATTTGCAGATGTACTAGCAATAGTAGCAGCGGCCAGGGTTATCTCACTTAGCTCCACTAATTGGGTGAAATTCTCGGTATTGCCTAACGTCGCGTGCAAATCATTCACATTCGTCAGCAAATCGACTGCTATCTGTTTTTTTTCGCCTTCAGCCCATTTGTTTACATTGAACCGAATAGAATCGGCAAAAGGACTAACTTCCTTCACCCATACTTCTTCTGCCTTTTTAGCAAATTCAGTATTAGATTCGGTGGTTCCGGCTTGCAAAGTGGTGGCTGTATGTTGTATTCCATTCATCAAAGCGTATGTATGCATCTTTACGGGCTGGTAAGTGCCCAGTACGTGATAGCCGTCTTGCACAATCGATGCTATTTGTACCAAGACAACAATCAGCATAATTACCATCACCACACCAAGCGCACTAAAACCTTTAATAAGTTTGTTCCGAATAGATTTACGACGAATGTCGAATGAGTTAGGGTTCAGGCCCACCGTATCAAATAATTTCATTGTCCTGGTTTTATTAATCGATATATCCTGCTTGCTGTCGCCAAAAAATGCGGTAATGCTGACTTAGCTATGACTTGTGTCCAAAATTATCAATTTAACTTCCAAAAGCAGTTGTGAAAACGGGGGCTAAACACGACTGTGTAAGGTATTTCGTGCAATTACAACGAATGGAGAGAGGGAGAGGAAATAAACCATCCCTGCTCAAGTGATCGAGCAGGGATGGTTGTTGATATATAGATTGTGTTCAATAACAATTAGTAAACCGCTCTTCGTTGCTTACAAAATAAATTGACTAAGATCCCGATTTTTGACCAAACTACTTAGTTTATCTTCTACTAACTGCTTTGTAATTAATAGCTTAGTATTGGCACCGATCACATCAGGAATGTCGAACATAAATTCGTTGAGCAGGTGGCTCATAACGGTATGCAGACGGCGAGCGCCAATGTTTTCTACGTCAGAATTGATATGAAAAGCCATCTCCGCAATTTTCTCTAAGGCTTCATCCTGAAAGCTCAATTCTACTCCTTCTGAGGCCAGCAAAGCTTCGTATTGCTTGGTGAGGGCATTTCTTGGCTCCTTCAAAATTCGGTAAAAATCGTCTTTGGTCAGACTTTGCAACTCCACCCGGATGGGGAAGCGACCCTGCAATTCGGGAATCAGATCGGAGGGTTTGGCTACGTGAAAAGCTCCGGCGGCGATGAACAGAATATGGTCGGTGCTGATAACGCCGTACTTGGTATTGACGGTGCTGCCTTCAACAATGGGTAGTAAATCGCGCTGAACGCCTTCGCGGCTTACATCAGGCCCGCCACTACCGCCACCTTTGCGTGCATTGGCGATCTTATCAATCTCATCAATGAAAATGATACCCGAATCTTCGGCTCGACGAATGGCTTCTTCCTTTACTTCGTCCATGTCGATCAACTTAGCCGATTCTTCTTCCAGCAAAATCCTCTTGGCTTCAGCAATAGTTACTTTTCGCTTCTTGGCTTTTTTGGGCATCATGCCGCTAATCATCTCCTGAATATTCATCATGGCCATTTCATCCATAGGGCCGCCAACCATTCCTACATTCGTGCCTCCCGCTTGCTGTATATTAATCTCGATCTTGCGGTTATCTATTTCGCCACTCCTGATCTTTTCCCGGAAAAGTTCGCGGGTTTGTTCATTCAATTCCTGGTCACTTCCTGGCAGGGGCTTGGCATCATTTTCTGAATAATACGCAGTCTCGGGTTTTTTCATAGGCGGAATAAGGGCATCCAGAATGACGTCTTCTACTGCCTGAGCTGCCTTTTCTTTCACCGATTCTTTCTTGGCTGCCCGCACAAGGTGTACTGATTGTTCTACCAGGTCGCGCACCATGCTTTCTACATCGCGGCCTACGTAACCTACTTCGGTAAATTTAGACGCTTCTACTTTGGTAAAAGGCGCATCTGCAATTTTGGCGAGGCGACGGGCAATCTCCGTTTTTCCCACGCCAGTAGCACCAATGAGCAGAATATTATTAGGAACGATTTCACGCTGCATTTCTGGCGCACTATTCATTCGACGCCAGCGATTTCGTAAAGCAATGGCCACGTTACGCTTGGCATCGTTCTGTCCAATGATATACTTATCCAACTCTTCTACAATCTGCTTGGGCGTAAGGGATTCTAATTTGTCAGCCATCTATTAAGTTTATGAGTTTAAGAGTTGAGGAGTTTATGCGTTAATTGTTAATTGTTAATTGTTAATTGTTGCTTGTTGCTTGTGTATCAGTCTGCCCATGTCGCAAATAAAGGTAAAACTATTTCGTCCGCCAGCGGCATGGTAGTACATACGGCTGAAGGCTACTTCAAAGGCCTTCACGCGCAGCATTGCACCAAAAGAAAAGCCTGCTCCACCCGATGCATTGGCAAGCCTGAGTTCGCGGTTAATCAAGTGATTGTAGCCGAACCGGAGGTTGAAGCTCTTGTGCAGTAACAACTCGCCACCAAACACAAAATGCCGGGCTATTTTATCGGCGATTCCAATTTCCTTCGCCACTACATTTCCATTGGCATCCAGCGTATTGTTCTGACTAGGGTCATTATAGGCAATATCGAAGCGTTGGAGGTGATGCGCTGTAAGAGAAAAACGAAAAGGCATAAATTCAGGTTTAAAAGATGCGCCAATTTGCACATCAAGAGGCAAATCAGCTTGCTCATTGGAAGTATAATTGCTTAACCGAAACCCAACGTTCTTGACAGCCAAAGCGATTTTCAAATCACTTTCTGGGTGCTTAAATACACTACCCATATCGGCCAGCACGGCATAAGCCGAGTAGGTTTCTATGGTAGACCCCACCAGTTTGAGGCTCGCTCCAATGGTGAAATTGCCCTGCGTATGCGCGTGAGCCACTGTAAAAGCAAATTCATTGGCCCGAAATGTACCCAAATCGTTGCCAGAATCATCCGTCTGAGGCATTTCTCCATAGCTCAGGTATTGCAGACCTGCTCCCCACATACCCGCTTTGCCTACCCGACGCGCATATACCAGGGAAGGATAAGCAATGTCGGCGTAGTAAGGTACGAAGTTAAAAGCCAATTGGTTGTGCATCCCAGAATCGAGCAAGGCCGGATTGCTCAGCAGCATATTTACATCACGGTCGGCCAGTGATATGTTGACACCGCCCACAGCCGCAAGCCGTGCGTGGGAAGGAATTTTCAGAAAGGCAAAAGAAGACCGCCCACCCAATTGGGCATAAGTGGTTGAAGAATAAAGCAGGAGCAGCCAAAAAAATAGATGTGCTGAGGATATACTATTCGTCAATTATATAATATCGAAAAATTGTTAATTGTTAATTGTTAATTGTTAATTGTTAATTGTTAATTGTTAATTGTTTTCCTCAAAAAGGATATTTTCATACAAGTCAGTCAGATCAATTTGCAGTCCGAGCGATTGAATAGTTAATGTAGCAGTCATTTCTTTCGTCACAGTAAAATGCCAGCTATTTTCTGACTGCCGATAGTAGGATTCTACATAAGGCAAGGTTGAAGAAATTAACACATATTCCTGAAGGGTCGACAAAGACTGATAATACCGGAATTTTTTACCCCGATCTAAACTTTCTGTCGACGGAGACAGCACTTCTACTATCAAGACAGGATTCTTTGCAATATCATTGCGATTTTCTGCCAATTGGATCTCACCACAGATAACCATCGCATCGGGATATACGAACGAATTGAAGAGCGCAATTTCAAGCTTGGTATCACTGTTGAGCACCCGGCAGGTACTTCCTCGGAGCAGCCTATGCAATGCGGCAACCGTATTTACGCCAATAGTACTATGGTTGATGCTGCCACCAGACATAGCTACTATTTCACCCTGTAAGTATTCGTTTTTGTAGGCAGCCTTAGCCTCCAGTTCAAGATATTCTTCTCTGCTAGCAAAAAAGTGGATAGAGTTTTCAAGAGCATTGCCCATGATGCGCTTTGATTCTGGTTCAAGACAAATATACAAGAATGTTTCGGGGTGGAATAACGGAGGAAATGAATTGGCTTTGCCAAGTCAGCTAAATAAACCTCTTAAAATGCGAGTGGCGGCCAATATTGGCCGCCACTCGCATTTTATACTAAAAATCCCGGCCTCGCTCTCTGGATTCATCCAGGTCGTCATCCAAGTCAGTCGCTTTAGAAGAGCTATCATCCCGATTAATATTTTCCACGTCTACCTCGGTGTGGCGAACCGTATCGCGAATGGTTTCCTCCCGTTCTTCCACCTCTCTATTAAGAGAGACTTCTTCTACTACCCGAGCTTCTTTTGAAATCACTGGTACTTCGTTGCGTTCAGTAAGCTCAATGGTGCCTTCTTGGAAAGAAGTGAAATCGGCCTCCGTTGCTGGACGATCTACGGGAGTTCTTTCCACCCGTACACGTTCGTAACGCAGCCGCAGACTTTCTTCTACAGGCGTTTCTACAATGCGGCTACGCAGACGTGCCCCGCCAGACTCCACCACCCGTTTGCCTACATGAATGCTTTCCTCAATGATGGGCAGAGAAGTGGTATTGTCAACGGCTTTATCGGTGGTTGAGGCCGTATCGAGCGTTCCCGATTTTGACGCATAGCCATATTCATTCGCACGTTCCTCCACATCTATCGCACCGCAGTCATCAAGGATCTCGGCTGCGCGATGGGCTTCTTCTTTGGATTGGGCATGCACTGTTACAATGGAGCCACTCCTTCGTGCTACTGTTGAGTATTTATCGGCATCAGCGCTATTGAATATGGAGCTGAAAAATTTTCCGATGCCATCTTCTTTGTCTTCTTTCCTGCTGCTAACATCGCTCTGGTTATAGGCAGTGCTGGTGTCGCTTTGAGCCGAGACATCAATTTGATCGCGGGTAAAGCCTTCTTCTACTAATTCTTCTACTGCTTGTTGCGCTTCTGAAGCGTTATCAAACAGACTTACTACAGTTTGTGACATGGGTTTTAGCTGGTTTTAATTGATTAGAATTATAACTGGGTAATGGGTATTCAGGTTGAAGCAATCCCGGATTTTTTGTCAAATGCGGGATTGATGGCTATGTGTTCTACGACAACTTCTTCTTTCCGTAAAGTAACCTCCTGGGTTGTTACGATTTGACTCGTGTGTTTGGTTACCCTTAATTCTTCTACCAATAAAAGCCGCTTTACCATTACCTCGCGCAGCACAGGTATCACCATGGTGTCTCCTTCATAACGCACATCAGGGGCAGTTTCCACGTATTGATTCAAGGCAATCCGTTCTACTTTTATTTCCTCGTGGTCAAGTGCCATATTTACTGATTCCTCGTGTTCGCTTACACTTTTGGTAATCCGTACAATCCCTGAATCAATTACCTTTTTATCTACTTTTATCTGTTCCTCAATCACCGGAATTACCCTGGATTGCTCCCCTGGAGCTTGGTTTCCGAGCATTTTTCCTTCAGAATCGGATGGCGACAAAAAGTCCGGATGTTGATTCATAGATGTATTATTATGCGTTTGATGAATGGTAGAAACGAGGCTAAGTTTCGTGATTTTTTACGAAATGAAGGAAAAATGGTTGATCAAAAGTGGGGTTTATTTACACTGCTATACCTAAGTTTCACAAAGCTTGGCAGTTACAATTTGCTAGAATAGCATTTGACCAGCCAAGTACGCAGTAAGTCAAATAGTAACGCTACAATGAATCTGCAGCAAGATTTTCGTATTCAACTTGAGCGGAACTACTTCGAGAAGCGAGCCTAATCCGAATGAATTCGTATCGACGAGTAAAATGTGTAATTTGCTCTTTAATATCATTTATGGCAATGACGGCAAATACATTAAAAGCATACGCGCAGTTCTTACTGGATAACCATCTGGAAGAAATGACAGTATTGAGTATACAGCGTGCAAAGGAAATCAAGCTCCCCTTATTGGCTCTTTTCACCCATTATTCAGACGAGGAATTATTGGCTTTCTCGCAACAATCGGTTCAAAAATTCCTTATTGACCTTACCCAAGGATTAGCTTTCGAGAGCCACGTGGCTAGTCTTGAGCGTTGGAAAAAAGATTTGATTTCGGAAGTGCCTAGTAGTAAAGTAAATGCCCGCGACCTAGCTTTTAGTTCCCACATTAGGAAGTATGCTTTATATAAGCTATTGAGCCAGTACACAAACGATATTTCTGTATATCAATCCATTACCCAGGAAATTGAGTGCTTTTACTCCGAACACCAATCCTCTTCCCTGGAAGCATTTATGGAAATCCAGAACCAGGCAATCCAGCGAGAAAAGGATTTTTTGCAAACCATTATTGACCACACCGAAGACGGCATTTCCGCCTTTGACCAGCAGGGACGTATCACGCTTTGGAATAAGGCATTGGAACAACGAACAGGCGTAACCCGCCAGCAAATGCTGGGTAGCAATCCTTTTGAGCGTTTTCCTGACTACAAACAAACGGAGGATTGGCAAGGGATGGCTAAGGCATTGCAGGGAGAGAAAACAAGCTTACTCGATCGCCCTTATCAGGAACGGGAAGGCTATTACGAAGCACTAATTGTACCACTCCTAAACCAGCAGAAGGAGGTATTTGGCGCACTAACGGTTTCGCGGGATATTACCCAACGGAGAGTCGCACAAATGGAAGTAGAAAGGGGCAACCAAGAACTGGCCGCCGCATTGGAAGAACTACGAAGCTCGCAAGAACAACTGGTAGAACTGAATAGCCAACTGGAACGCAGAATTCAGGAGCGAACCGACGAACTACAGGCTTCCCTGGAAGAACTGAGAGCCAGCAACGAGACACTGATTCTGACGCAGGAGCAGTTGGAAGAAGCCAATGGAGAGCTGGTGAATCGAAATACTCAATTACTGCGAATCAATACCGATCTGGATAATTTCGTTTACACGGCTTCTCACGATTTAAAATCGCCGGTTTCCAACCTGGAGGGATTGATGAAAGTGCTTCAGCGCAAAATACTTGCTCGGCTGGATTCCACGGAAGTGCAAGTCTTGGACATGATGGGGAATGCCATTTTGAAATTAAAAGAAACCATCAGTGGATTGATTGAAATAACCAAGGCAGCCAAAAGCTACGAGGAAGTCGAAACGGTTGTTTTGCCAACGCTGGTAGAAGAAGTCAAAGAGCAGTTGCATGAGTGGATCCAGTCAGCCGATGCCACGATCAAAGAAGCTTACCAAGTGCCTGCTGTCCAGTTTGCCCGTGCCCACGTACGTTCAGTGATCTACAACCTGTTGTCTAATGCCATTAAATATCGCTCTTTAGAACGCCCCCTGGAAATTGGCATTTCTACGATTACAGAAGAGGGCTACCTAATTTTATGTATAGAAGACAACGGCTTAGGGCTAACGGAAGTACAGCAGACAAAACTGTTCACGATGTTCAAACGGATTCACACCCATGTGGAAGGCACAGGTATCGGACTCTATATCATTAAGCGGGTGATGGAAAACGCTGGTGGGAAAATACAAGTACAAAGCCAAATTGGGCAAGGAAGCCAGTTTAGGGTATATTTTCCTTTGAATGGTGTTGGCAAATGAAACGCCAATGGATATCATCAAAATTAAGCTTATCCTTTTTGGCTACTCCCTATAATATGTCCGTATAAACCTAGTGTCAATACCTATTATTAGATAAGCAAACAGCATTGTTATGGCAACCCTTGATGACATTAAATCACTGAAGCGGAAGTATTCAGCGGAGCTACTACAATTACCTGGTGTTGCGGGGATAGACATTGATATCCACCCATCAGGCGAGGCGACATTGGCAGTACACATCGATACGAAAGACCCGGAAGTGCGCCAGGCATTACCCAAAGAACTGGATGGGTATCCGGTAAAATATATTTACACCGGCCCGATCAGGAAATCTAGCTGAACGGTTAACTATACACGCACTGCCTTCTTCGTAGGCGGCTTGGCTTTCTTTCTCCCATAATTAGTGATAAGGGCAAGGACAAAACCTTAGGAAT
>JAZKGK010000315.1:0-5435 GCA_040385915.1 Bacteroidota bacterium | reverse complement strand
TTGGCCATTCGTATTTCTGCTCATTAAACTTCTGCCAATACCGATGAAAATCTTCTTCCGCAATATCCACCTATACCTGAGCCTGGCTGCTGGTTTAGTCATTATGATATCCTGTTTGAGTGGGGCTATTCTGGTGTTTGAAGAAGAACTTAATCATGCGATGTATGCGCAGCGGTATTTTGTAAAACCAGAAACCCAGCGGTTACCCATTTCCCAACTCGTGAAAAATGCCGTTGCCAGCGTACCCAAAGCGAAATTGGCCTCTGTGAAAGTATATTCGGATGCCAGCCGAACGGTAGAAATTGGCCTGATGGCGCCGGAGAAAAAAAGTGAGGGCTCGGAAGGCAGGACAGATGCGGATAAGGCAAGCAAAGCACAGGCAGAACATACAATGTCGGCGGGCGAGAAGGAAAAGTCGGGCAATGCAGAAGGCCGTGAAAAAGGAAAAGAAGGCTCGGAAGGGAAAAAAATGCAGAAAGGCGGCGGCGGAAAGCCCAATCTGACTGCGTACGTGAATCCTTATACTGGCCAGGTTACGGAGCTGTTCAATCGTCAGAAGTCCTTCTTTTTTACCGTTGAAATGCTCCACCGTTGGTTATTGAGTGGAAAGGAAGGCATCGGTAAAACCATTGTGGGCGTTTCAACCTTCTTTTTCCTGTTTATCCTGATTACCGGCCTCATACTGTGGTGGCCCAAAACCAAAGCGATTCTTAGCCAACGCTTAAAAATCAAGTGGCAGGCCGGTTGGAAGCGTTTCAACCACGACATGCACATGGTGACTGGCTTTTACACGTCCCTTTTCCTGATCATTATTGTCATGACTGGGCTGGTGATGTCGTTTAACTGGATTAACAAAGGAATATTTACACTGACTGGCTCCAAGATGGAGAATCCAGAACCGCCGGTATCTATTTATCAGGCAGGAGCTAAGCCTATTTCTATTGATGCGATTTACCAGCAAATCTCAGGCAAACAAAAGGCGGTTGACTTTTACAACATCCGTACTCCGAAGGATTCCGCAGGCGTTTTCTCCGTGAGTGTGCTTCCTGTCAACGCCATGGAATCGGCTATGGATACCTACTATATCGATCAGTATAGCGGAAATATATCTGGTTCGCTTACCTTCAGTGATAAGAACCTCGGACAACAGATCAGGGCTTATGTAAAGCCCATCCATACGGGTGCAGTGTACGGCTTGCCCACCAAAATCATCAGCTTCATCATTTGCCTACTCACCTTTACCTTTCCTATCACTGGCGTGATTATGTGGTTGAATCGGATAAAAAAAGGCAAAAAGAAAGCGCCAGGTAAAAAACAAATGGTTTAGTTATCATCCCAGAGCGGTCAGGTATAAGCTATTGTTATGAGCTTTGCTTTTCCCGCAGCCGCTTGTATATCCGAATAGCCACCAGCAGTACAATAGTAAATGCCAATAGCCCTAGCACTCCCCAAAGCATACTCAGGGCATTTTTCAGCACCACCAAAAATACGATGCTAAACAGCAAGACGATGGCAGCCTCGTTCCACACGCGCAATTGTATAGAGCTGTACCGAACGATGCCTTTTTGCTGTTGGCGGAAAATGACGTGGCAGGAGAGGTGATAGAGGTAAAGCAAAAAGACAAAGCATAGCTTATAAATCAGCCAGTCGGGCGTGGAGCCGTAGTTGTACCACACACTCAAGCCCATAATCAGGGTAATGATGGCCGAGGGCCAGGTGATGCCCAACCAAAGCAGTCGTTGGAGTCGGGCATATTCCGTTTGTAAGATAGTCCGGTTGGGTTCGGGCTTGTCTTGTGCTTCGGTGAAGTAGATAAATAGGCGGGGAATGTAAAAAAGCCCGGCAAACCAAGTCACGACAAAGATGATATGCAGCGCTTTCAGGTAAAGAAAATTCATGGCAGCAACGGTTGGAATTACTAAGGAATGGATTTTGCCTCAAAGGTAAGCCTGAATAAGTAGATTTATAAATTAATTACTCAATCCATCATCTACAAATCCACCAATCCGCACATTCCCCAATCTGCACATCCACTATTCCTCTTTCTCAAAGGCTATTTGTTTGCCCATAGTACCTTTGAAGCGCTGCCATTTGCTTTGCGTTTCTACGATTGATTTAAAGCTGCCAACGTAAGCTGAATCGGCCATAATAGCAGGATCTTTTATATCATCTATAGTAGCCAGGGTATCGATGATGAAGGGAATATGGGCAATGGGGAGCTTAAACCGGCGTTTGGTAAAGCCCATCAACAAGGCCGACTGGAAGGGATCGGAGGCTACCGCAATTTTTTCGAAGCCCAATTTTTTGGCTATCTGGTAGGAATAGTAAATATTTTCAGTGCTATGTTGCGCCTGGGTTTCTACGAAAATGTTCTCTTTAGGAATACCCAAGGCTTCCCCATACAAAGCCATAATTTTTGCTTCGACATAGGGCGTATACACGGCTCCACCCGAATAGATCACATTTTTTGCAATGCCTTGCTTAATCAGATAGTTTGACCACAGCACCCGCCCTTTCATCGTTCTGCTCCAAGTTTTGCCATCGAACGGAACGCCAGGGACAATGATTACGTCATAGGGTGGGTTCTTCTTAGCACGAGCCAACAACTTAGTGGGAGATGGCCGGAAAAATACGCAACTGGTGAGTAGTACGAACCCCGAAAAAAGGAAATAACTTAGCTTATTTAATGGCATAGGTAGATGGGCTGAACCGCTAATGGCTAATAACTGCTTATACAACTCAAACCATAGAAAATAGTTTACCCGATACCTATCTCTGGATTAAGATTTTTTGGATTGGAAGATGGTAGGATTTCCTTTTTTTCTACATTTAGACGTTTGAAAACTCACCCACTTCCGCTTCTGCTATGACCCAAGCCCAGTCTGCCGCTTTGAAACGAGTGCTAAAACCCATACACCTCTGGGCTATTGCCGTAGGGCTGGTTATTTCGGGAGAATACTTTGGCTGGAACTACGGCTGGGCCGTATCGGGTACGGTCGGATTTCTGATGGCTACCTTACTGGTGACGGTGATGTACGTCACCTTCATTTTTAGTTTTACCGAACTCACTACTTCTATTCCGCATGCCGGTGGGCCTTTTGCCTATTCTTACCGCGCCTTTGGTCCCATTGGCGGCTTTATTGCGGGCTACGCCACCCTGGTCGATTTTCTGTTGGCTCCTCCCGCCATCGCCTTTGCCTTGGGTAGTTATGCACACTTCTTGAGTCCGGCTATTCCGATTTTACTGACGGCCATGGCTTGCTACGTGGTTTTTATTAGTATCAATCTGCTGGGCATCAAAGAGTCGGCGATGTTTACCCTGGTTGTGACTATCTTGGCAGTGGTGGAGTTGCTGGTATTCATGGGGATTATTGCGCCTCATTTTCGAGTACATCATTTCCTTGCTGATCCGATGCCTTTCGGTATTCCCGGCGTGTTTGCGGCGCTGCCCTTTGCTATCTGGTTTTACCTGGCCATAGAAGGCGTAGCGATGGTAGCAGAAGAGGTAGAAAATCCCAGAAAAAACATTCCGAAAGGCTATATCTATGGTATTCTGACGCTTGTGACGCTGGCCTTAGGCATTATGATCCTCACGGGCGGCATCACCGATTGGAAGCGTCTCAGCACCATCGATTATCCTTTGCCCGAAGCCCTGGCGATTGTGTTGGGCAAGGAAAATGGCTGGACAAAGGCTTTCGCCAGCATTGGCCTATTTGGCCTGATCGCTTCTTTTCACGGCAATACCATCAGTTATTCGAGGCAGGTGTTTGCCCTGGCCCGCAGCGGCTACTTGCCCAGCTTCCTGTCGCAAGTCAACCAACGGTTTCGCACGCCCCACTGGGCTTTGATTGCTGGTGGCTTGGTCGGTTTTGTGGCCTTGCTGACCGGTACGACCAACCAGGTAATTATTATGTCCGTGTTAGGAGCCGTAGGGTTATATATCATCAGTATGCTGAGTCTATTCGTTTTGCGTAAGCGCGAACCGAACCTAGATCGCCCTTTTAAAGCGCCATTCTACCCGTATTTCCCCCTTATTGCTCTGCTGCTTTCGCTGATGTGCCTGGTCGCTATTGTATACTACAATCCCATGATTAGCCTGCTCTTCTTCACCGGACTATTTGTTTCCCTGGCCGTATTTGTATGGCTAGGCAAGCACCGCGAAAGAATTACCGGAGATGGAATGCTGGAAAGTGAAGCGGAAATAGCGAAGAGGGTGTAATGTGTAGATGATTACCAATAACTATTAAATTATTGAGGACTTAATTACTGAAAGCCAACAGCTAATTACTAACGCGAATCAAGGGTTGAAAAAAACAGCCGTATTGCTCCGTAGCGGAGGGTTTAAACCCTCCGCTACGGAGCTGGAACTGCCTGAATCCACTAATAGGGCAGTTTTTACATTCCAACTCTTGATTCGCATTACTAATACCTAAAACAATGACCGATAAAAGAAAAGATGCCTTATTTGGCTTGGCCGTGGGCGATGCGCTGGGCGTACCAGTGGAGTTTAAAAGCCGTGAGAAGTTGGACATGGATCCTGTAACTGATATGCGGGGCTACGGCAGCCACAACCAACCTCCTGGCACCTGGTCTGATGACAGCTCACTCACTTTCTGTCTGGCAGATAGTCTGCAAAAGGGATATAATCTCAATGACCTGGCAAAGAAGTTTGTTCGTTGGATGACTGAGGCCCATTGGACGCCACACGGCAGGGTTTTCGACATTGGCATCACTACCCGAAGCGCCATTAACCGGCTAAAAAACGGCACTAATCCCATATTGGCCGGTGGAATGGATGAAAGAGAAAACGGCAATGGCTCGCTGATGCGCATTTTACCCCTGGCGTTCTATCTACTCGACAAGCCGGTGGAGCAGCGGTTTTTATTTGTCAAAGAGGTTTCTTCCCTCACG
Source organism: Bacteroidota bacterium (assembly GCA_040385915.1). GTDB lineage: Bacteria > Bacteroidota > Bacteroidia > Cytophagales > ES-bin-26 > ES-bin-26. The sequence continues at coordinate 524 of JAZKGK010000315.1, read as the reverse complement.
CATGCGCATATTCGGTCGGTGGTGGCTTGCTTCATTTATATAGAATTTGCTATTCAGTTGTTGGGGGGGAAAGGCAAGGTAGAAGCCTATTTAAAAATGCAGGAAATTGTCAATGACTTTCTGGACGAGTCGAGAATCATCCACACTGAAATCAATCGATTCTACCGTATTTTAAAAGATAATATTACCGACTTGTACCGAGCTGAAATCCGTTCCAGTGGCTACGTTCTGCATACCCTGGAAGCCAGCCTGTGGTGTATATTGAATTTCGATACGTACGCCGAAACAGTGCTTCAAGCCGTCAACTTAGGCGAAGATACCGATACTACTGGAACCGTCGCCGGAGGATTGGCCGGCATTCTGTATGGCTATGAAAGCATCCCTGCTAGCTGGATCGACCAATTAGCTCGCAAAGAAGATATTGTCAGGCTGGCAGAAGGCAAGTATGTGAGTTGATTATATAGCCTATTAAACCCGGCAGGTTTTGGAAACCTACCGTTTATACATAAGTCTGGCAAATTGAG
>JAZKGK010000314.1:2448-8154 GCA_040385915.1 Bacteroidota bacterium | reverse complement strand
GATTAGGACACGCCTAACCGCACCAGCGGAGTGCCCTGTTTACAGCGATGAAACAGGGCGCTCCGCTGGTGCGGTTAGGTTGCTTACAAAAATGTGTTCTAATCGTAGATTATTGAGATAGGGGCTTTTTTATGAGCTTAATAAAGGCTTTTATTCTACAGTAACTGATTTAGCTAGATTCCGTGGCTGGTCGACATTGCAACCACGCATGACAGCTACATAGTAAGAGAGTAACTGTAAAGGAACCACTGAAATTAAAGGTGTTAGTGCTTCGTGTGTCGCAGGAATTTCAATTACAAACTCAGCCATTTGTGATATGAGTTGTTCTCCTTCCGTTACTACTGCAATCACCCGCCCTTTACGGGCTCTTACCTCCTGAATATTAGAAACAATTTTTTCGTAAGAACTGTCTTTGGTAGCAATGAATACCACTGGCATTTCTTCGTCAATCAGCGCGATAGGTCCGTGCTTCATCTCGGCCGCTGGGTAACCTTCGGCATGGATATAGGAAATCTCCTTTAATTTCAACGCACCTTCCAGGGCTACAGGGAAATTATAACCACGACCCAAGTACAAGAAATTAGTCGCATCCTTAAAAATATCGGCAATGTGCTGAATCTTAGCAGTACAATTTTTCAATACTTGCTCAATTTTTCCTGAAATAGAATCTAGTTCTACCAATAATTGGTGGTAAAGGCTCTCGGTTATGGTGCCTCGTTCACGTGCAATAATAATCGACATCATGGCCAATACAGACACCTGTGCGGTAAATGCTTTGGTACTAGCCACGCCAATTTCTGGACCGGCGTGCGTATAAGCGCCTGCGTGTGAGGCTCGCGGAATAGAAGCACCTACTACATTACAAATACCGATAATAATAGCGCCCTTCGATTTGGCCAATTCAATAGCTGCTAGCGTATCGGCTGTCTCGCCCGATTGTGAAATAGCAATAACCACATCGCCCTCGTTGATAACCGGATTGCGGTACCGGAATTCAGAAGCATATTCCACTTCCACCGGGATTCGAGCAAATTCTTCAAAAAGGTATTCGGCTACCAAACCTGCGTGCCAGGAAGTACCACAACCCAAAATAATAATGCGCGGCGCTTTGACAATACGCTCCAGATATTCGCGTATGCCACCCAAGAGCAGGTAGCCTTTCTCTGAATTGACTCGCCCGCGCATACTGTCGCGTACTGAACGGGGTTGTTCAAAAATCTCTTTCAGCATAAAATGCTCATATCCGCCTTTTTCAATGGATTCCAGCTCCATTTCCAGGGTTTGTATATAAGGCGTGGTAGGCACATCATCAATATTCTTAATGCTTAGCTTATTGTCTCGAATGACAGCGATTTCATGGTCATTCAGATAAATTACTTCATTGGTATACTCAATAATGGGTGTAGCATCAGAAGCAAGAAAGTATTCACGCGGATGGTTGTTATCTTTTCCAACGCCTATAACCAGCGGGCTTCCTTTACGGGCAGCAATCAATTGGTTGGAGGCATCGGTAGCCATGATAACAATGGCGTAGGCGCCTACCACCTGTCTTAGAGCCAATCGAACAGCTTCTTCTAATGAGCATTGGCTGTTTTCCTGAATGTCTTCAATAAAATGAATTAAGACTTCCGAATCTGTCTCGCTCAAGAAAACATGTCCTCGGTTAATTAATTCACGCTTAAGGGAATCGTAATTTTCAATAATTCCATTGTGGATAATAGCGAGCTTTTTATTAGCTGAGTAATGGGGATGTGCATTTACATCGTTCGGTTCTCCGTGGGTAGCCCAGCGTGTATGACCAATACCAATGGTGCCAGTTAGATGTTGCCCTATAAGAGAGTCTTCTAACTCAGATACTTTCCCCTTTTTCTTGTAAATATTGAGGCCACCATTCAATACGGCAATGCCGGCACTGTCGTAACCACGGTATTCAAGCCTTTTTAAACCTTTAATAATCAACGGATAGGCCTCCCTATATCCGGTATAAGCTACAATTCCACACATAAGCGTTTTGGATAATTTTGATGCAAAAACAAAAAAGCTTTGGAATAAAAAAAATATCTTAAATCAGGTAGCCATTCCAATCAAGTAAGGGAATTAACATTTTATAGACTTTATCAAAAAAAAACCCCAATTTGATTCGATTGGGGTAGATATTTATCCCGATCTATCTTGTTGGGGTTGTACAGGCTTACTAAATATAGAATGGATCCAATGGAAAGGAATAACTAACTAATTGACTAATTCATTATAGAGATTGTAATAGGAGTCGGTAAAGTTAGCATCCGTTTCAATATAATCGATTTTCTTGTTCGACTCAAATTCATTAAATAACTGATTAAGTGTCGCACTAAAAGCTTCTTCAGCTTTAATAACAATATCAGCATATTCCATACCTATTTTAACGAAGCCTTCGAAATCAGCCGACTTCAAATTTTGAAGCATTTGATCTTCGATGTCAATCATCTTGACCTTGTTAAGCAAATCACCGTCAAACTTGTGGGCGAAAGAGTTGTTATATACTGTGAAGACTGTTTTTGTGTCCTTAAACATAGGATCGTTTTTGTAGGTAGTCTTCAAATACATGGGAATAAGACTAGTCATCCAATCATTGCAATGGACAATATCGGGTGACCATCCTAATTTTTTTACTGTTTCGATAACTCCTTTGCAAAAGAAAATAGCTCTTTCGTCATTGTCTTCATAAAATTTATTCTCTTTGTCAAAGAAAACGGATTTCCGGTGGAAATAATCTTCATTGTCAATAAAATAAACCTGCAACTTAGCATTAGGCACGGAGGCAACTTTAATAATTAAGGGTTTTTCTTCTTCACCTACAGAAATATTGATTCCTGATAACCTTACCACTTCGTGCAGTCGGTTTTTCCGTTCATTGATCAAACCAAAACGGGGAACCAGAATTCGAATTTCCATGCCGCGCTCCTGCATTGCCTGTGGCAATTTTCTCACAAAGTCAGCCACCTCGGTTGTCTGGAGAAAGGGATTAATCTCACTTGCTACGTAGAGAATTCGAAGTTTTGACATAGGGATGATGTGTTAGATTTGAGATTAATATAAAAATATGGGCAGGCAAAATTACGAAATTTTCCTGGCACTTCAAGTATATGAAATATGAAAAATGTAATATTGCGCGTTTTTTGTGGTAGAAAACCCAGGTTAAATAATTTAAATGACTAGCATTCTTTGGTATTTTGAGCTATTGATAAAATTAATTGCAAAAAGCCTATGGTAATTTTTACTAATCTTTCCGAGTTGCAATTGTTTTTAAGTCAACAGCGGAATGAGGGAAAAACAATTGGCTTGGTTCCTACTATGGGAGCTTTACATGCAGGGCACATGTCTTTAATAAAGGGGTGCAAAAAAGAAAACGACCTGGCTATATGCAATATTTATGTAAACCCCACTCAATTTAATAACGCATCCGATCTGCAATTATACCCAAGGACTTTAGAGACTGATTGTCAATTGTTAGAAGAAGCTGGTTGCGATATTGTCTTTGTGCCTTCCAATGAAATAATATATCCCAGTTTGCCTAAGTTGCGCTTTGATTTCGGCCACTTGGAGCGCGTAATGGAAGGCAAGTTCCGGCCAGGGCATTTTAATGGTGTTGGCCTGATCGTAAGCAAGTTATTTCACATGATGCAGCCCAACCGGGCGTATTTTGGCCAGAAAGACATCCAACAATTTCTGATCATCCGCCAAATGGTTATTGACCTCAGCTTTAACCTGCAATTGGTTTGCTGCCCTATTATGCGAGAAGTTGATGGCTTGGCTATGTCGTCGCGCAATACCCGACTGACACTAACACAAAGGCAACAGGCGCCTGTACTTCATCAAGCCCTCCTGAAGGCACAAAAAATGTTGTTTATAGAGGGGGTTTCAGACACCAAACAAGCTATTCACGAATATTTTGCCACTTTGGCAGATAACGATTTGCGCTTAGAATACTTTGAAATTGTGGATGGAGAAGACCTACGGGAGGTAAAAAATGTGCAGGAGCACGTGCAAGTGGCTTTATGCATCGCTGCCTATCTGGGTGAGGTACGGTTGATCGATAACGTGCTTTTATTTTCCTAGTTTTGTTTGCTAATTTTGCATCATTCTTGTATGATGAGATACCATTCCATCATTCAGAGCAAGCCCATGTTTATTAAAATATTAAAGTCCAAAATCCATAGAATCAGAGTCACTCAGGCTGAACTGCATTACGTGGGAAGCATTACCATTGACGAAGATTTGCTGGATGCGGCTAATCTGATCGAAAATGAAAAGGTACAGATTGTAAATGTAAATAACGGCGAAAGGTTTGAGACCTATATTATCAAGGGCGAGCGTGGAACCGGGACTGTTTGCCTCAATGGCCCGGCGGCGCGTAAAGTACAGGTAGGCGATATCGTAATTGTGATTTCCTACGCCTCTATGGATTTCGAAGAAGCCAAGCTTTTCAAGCCTGCCATCGTTTTTCCGGATCACAATAATCATCTGGCTGCTGCATTAATACATAACGGATAATCCGCCCCTGTACAGAAGCTTGCTTAAGTCACAAACTTTCATTTGTGGCAAGTTCTTACAGGGGTATTTTTTATACCATATTTTTCCGTTTTTGATATTTATAACGTTCTCACTTTCCTCTATGCACTCCGATGTAAAGCGTTTGATTCAGTACGGTATTCCTTTGGTATTGGCAGCAGCGTTATTGTGGTACGTATTCCAGATTATTAATCCAGGGGAGCTATTGGCCAGATTTCAGGAAGCAGATTACCGCTGGATTGTCTTATCGAGTGCTATATCGGTAGTGGCCTACTGGAGTCGCGCCAAGCGTTGGTGTTTGTTGCTAGAGCCGTTGGGTTATCAGCCAGCGGTATTCCATTCCTTTCTGGCGCTTATGTCAGGCTATTTTGTTAATTTATTCCTGCCCAGAGTAGGAGAAGTAACGCGCTGCGGGGTATTGAACAAATTAGAAAAAGTGCCAGTGAATATTTCTTTCGGCACGGTAGTAGCCGAGCGAATATTTGATGTCATTATGCTCTTTATCCTACTTGTTTTTACCTTTTTGCTTGAATTTAAGCGCTTAGGCAGTATTCTCCAAGACCTTCTGCGGTCAAAATTAACCCCTCTTTACCACGCGTTACAAAATACTACCACGGTAATTACCTTGCTTATCTCAGGGGTAGTGCTCATAGGAATAGCCGTAACGCTATTTCTGGTTTATAAGAAACCCTTGCAAAAAAATAAATTATATCTAAAGGTGGTAGCGTTTTTCCATGGAATGGGGCAAGGGCTTTTGAGTGTTCGAAAAATGCGTAATCCTTCTGCCTTTTTCTTCCATACCATTTTAATCTGGGTAATGTATTACTTTATGTCCTACGTGTTGTTCTTCGCCATGCCCCAAACGGCAGGTTTAGGTATCAGAGCTGGGTTTACTATCCTAATTATGGGTGGCCTGGGCATGTCTGCGCCAGTACAAGGCGGGTTTGGCACCTTTCATTTTCTGGTAGGGAACGCGCTGGTTTTATATGGGTTAAGTCAGCAGGATGGTCTCATTCTGGCTACTTTTATGCATACTTCCCAAACCTTATTTACCTTGTTGACGGGTGGCTTGAGCTTACTAGCGGTTCTGTTTATTCAGCGGAAAAAGCCAGTAGTCGAAGTAAGTGTTGGGCATCATTAATTTTAGGTAATAAA
>JAZKGK010000314.1:0-2348 GCA_040385915.1 Bacteroidota bacterium | reverse complement strand
AGCCGGACAGAAAGTGGTATTTACGAACGGCTGTTTTGATATCCTTCACATAGGGCACGTAGATTATTTAGAAAAAGCGCAGCAGTTAGGTCATAAGCTAGTCTTGGGATTAAATACTGATAGCTCAATAAAACGCTTGAAAGGAGAAAAACGCCCTATTGTAACTGAATATGCACGGGCAAGGGTAATGGCTTCACTGTCGTTTGTCGATTTGGTCGTGTTATTTGATGAAGATACGCCATTGTGTCTGATTGAGGCCGTTCAGCCTGACATTTTGGTCAAAGGGGATGATTATACCATCGATACAATCGTCGGCGCAAATTTTGTGATTAAACATGGAGGACGCGTCCAGACAGTAGCATTGGTAAAAGGGTTTTCAACTTCAGCATTAATTGATAAAATCAAAGCAGAAGGCTGATTTCAATAAAAATAACAGCGCTGTTTAAACGTTTGATTAAATAGTATTCACTCATTTAATTCTTCACTACATATGATTTTTGTCATTAGTATTGGTTTCTTATTGATCAGTCTTCTGGTGAGCTGGAGACTGAAGAGCAAATTTAAGGAGTATTCTCAAGTTGGGCTTTCAACAAATGCCAGTGGACAAGAGATAGCCCAAAGAATGCTGCGCGATAATGGTATCTATGATGTACGGGTAATTTCCGTAGAAGGCAGTCTGACGGATCATTATAATCCAGCAGACAAAACGGTGAATTTAAGCCAGGATGTGTTCTATGGCAGAAGCGTAGCGGCGGCGGCAGTAGCGGCGCACGAATGCGGTCACGCAGTACAGCATGCGCAGGCATATACATTCCTTCATTTTCGTTCAGCTATGGTACCAGCATTATCCTTTACCTCCCGGTATATGTCTATTATCATTTTCGCTGGAGTGATGCTTTTAAATACGACTCCTCTTCCTTTGGCTATTGGAGTGGTATTATTTGCCCTCACTACCTTGTTTAGCTTTATTACGCTGCCCGTAGAATTTGATGCTAGCCGTCGGGCATTGGCTTGGATCGATAGTCGGGGAATAGTAACTAGCCAAGAGCATATGATGGCCAAAGATGCATTATGGTGGGCAGCAATGACTTACGTAGTAGCAGCAATCAGTTCATTGGTAACCTTGCTATACTATGCTTCCTTGCTGTTTGGCGGCAGGAGAGATTAACTCAATCGAAATATTCTTTCTCCAATAAAAAAGCCAGCGTCTTTCCAGCGCTGGCTTTTTTATTGACTTTATTTTTTCTCTAGGCGAGTACATCCACCTGCTACAAAATGTAGGATGAAAATATGGAGAGATAATGTCGCCAGAAATGTATCTACAGTATAATTAAAGGAGACTATTGAGTTTCTTATAAAGAAAAGCTACATTCTAAGGGCTGGCTTGGAGAATTTTATTAATTTTGAAATCCATGGTCAGGCTAATCCTGGCAGCTAAATAATCCATGGTGCTTTCCCTTTATGCAGAAGTTGGTTATTGATGCGGATAAAAAAAGTCTTTCCTTAAATCTGAAAGAGCTTTACCAATACCGGGATCTTTTTTTAATTCTTGCTTACAGGGATCTGCGGGTTCGATACGCACAGACTTTTTTAGGTATCCTCTGGGCCGTTATCCAACCACTGGCTACTCTAGGCATTTTTATCCTGGTATTTGGAAGAGTAGTTAAAGTGGACACAGGTGGCGTTCCCTATCCACTATTTGCGTTGGCGGGAATGAGCATGTGGACCTATTTTTCTACCGTGATGAGTCAGGCAGGTAACTCTATCATTGGTGCACAGAGCATGATCCAGAAGATTTACTTTCCCCGCCTTGTTATTCCGCTTTCCAAGGCTATGGTAGGGCTGGTAGATTTATTTATTGGGCTGGGTTTTTTAGTAGCAGTAATGATTTGGTATAGATTTACCCCTTCCCCCAACCTATTTTTTCTGCCCTTGTTTATTGGCTTGAATATTATGGCGGCTTTATCCGTGGGGATCTGGCTCAGTACCTTAACCATTCGCTTTCGGGATTTTCAGTACGTCGTGCCCTTTATGGTTCAGTTTGGCTTGTATGCGACCCCTGTCGGTTATCCAGCCTCCTTAATTCCTGAAAAATACCGGCTCCTGTATTTCCTTAATCCAATGGCTGGCGTGATTGAAGGAACTCGTTGGAGCCTGTTTGGTGGAGAGGCTTTGCCGGGCTATGCCTATATATCCTTTGGATTAATTTTCGTATTATTTGTCAGCAGCTTGTACTACTTTCGTCGTACCGAAAGGGTTATGGCTGATATTGTATAAATAATCATTTCTTATCTAAGTAGTGAATGTAATTAAATCGACGTTTTATAAAAGGCTATCTTTACCTGATG
>JAZKGK010000313.1:0-33947 GCA_040385915.1 Bacteroidota bacterium | reverse complement strand
GCATGATACAATTTTGAAATATTTGCGTCTTATCTAGATAAATTACCGTATTTAATTATATTTTCGGGTTAATTTATTTGATGTTGTCAATGAGTATTCTAATGATAGAAATATTAGTTATAATGATTTTTGGCATTCTTGCCTACTTAATTGGATCTCTCCCTACCTCTGTCTGGTTGGGCGAGGCTTATTTTGGTATCGATGTCCGTGATTACGGAAGTGGTAATGCCGGAGCAACAAACACTTTTCGGGTACTAGGCAAACGGGCGGGCGTTGTCGTCATGATCGTAGATATTTTCAAAGGCTGGACGGCAACTTCGATGGCTACACTGCTGTTCTTCGCCGATGCTGTTTCGGAAGAACGCCTGGTATTCTTCAAATTGGCTTTTGGCGTATTGGCCGTTGTAGGACACATTTTTCCCGTTTATGTAAATTTCAAAGGAGGAAAAGGGGTAGCTACTTTGTTAGGAATGGTCTTATCCATTCACACTGAAGCGGCCTTGCTGTGTATCCTTATTTTCCTGATTGTCCTATTGGCTTCCAAATATGTATCCCTCGGTTCTATCATTGCCGCGCTGGCCTTTCCTTTGCTGATGCTTATCCCAGTTTTTAGCCCGGAAAAGCCTATCCTGATTATTTTTGGCTTTGTCATCTTTGCTCTGGTCGTACTTACCCATCAGAAAAATATCGTGCGATTACTCAATGGCGAAGAAAGTCGCACCGTACTCATTCGCCTAAGAAAAAGAGGACACTGATAGCTAAAGGCTCATAGCTTATTATTCGGATGAAACCTGTTGATTACTCAACAGGTTTTTCTTTTTTTGCCACAATTCCGCAAGCTTTGTTCTAAATTGCTACTTCAAATATTTAGTAATCGTCATCCTCGCCATTACTCAATCATTAAGCCTTTACTATCCATGCATCCCTACATTCAACAGCATAAAGAAAGATTTTTATCCGAGTTATTCGATCTGCTCCGCATTCCCTCCGTCAGTGCTGATACCAAATTCAAAGGCGATGTACGGCGGGCAGCAGAATTTGTCCGTGAAAAGTTACTAGCCGCCGGAGCTGACTACGCCGAGCTATGCGAAACAGCCGGGCATCCTATCGTATTCGGAGAAAAAAAAGTTGACCCGGCTTTACCTACAGTCTTAGTCTATGGTCACTACGATGTGCAGCCTGCCGACCCGTATAATCTCTGGGCTTCGCCGCCCTTTGAACCGGAAATTCGGAAAACCGCTACGCATCCTGGCGGGGCGATCTTTGCCCGGGGCGCTTGTGATGACAAGGGACAAATGTACATGCACATAAAGGCGCTGGAAATGATGAATGCCACCAACAGCCTGGCCTGCAATGTGAAGTTTATGATTGAAGGCGAGGAAGAAGTGGGATCCGATAACCTGGGTGCTTTTGTAAAACAGCATAAGGAAAAACTCAAGGCCGACATCATTTTGATTTCGGATACCAGCATCATTTCTAACGATTGTCCTGCCATTACCTCTGGCTTGCGTGGCCTTAGCTACCTCGAAGTAGAAGTGACCGGAGCCAACCGCGATCTGCATTCAGGCGTGTACGGTGGCGCAGTGGCCAATCCCATCAATATTTTGTGTGAAATGATTGCCTCTCTGCACGATGCCGACAACCGAGTAGCTATTCCTGGCTTTTATGAGCACGTGCAAGTGCTGACGGACGCAGAACGGACCGAAATGGCCAAAGCGCCCTTTACGCTGGAAGTGTATAAAAAAGACCTGAATATTGCTGACGTACACGGCGAAACTGGATACACGACTAACGAGCGTACCTCCATTCGTCCAACCTTAGATGTAAATGGCATTTGGGGCGGCTATATAGGAGAAGGAGCCAAAACGGTATTACCTTCCAAAGCCTTTGCTAAAATCAGTATGCGGCTGGTGCCTAATCAGACTTCGCACCAGATTACCGAACTTTTTACCAAACATTTCCTGTCCATGGCCCCCAAAGGTGTAACGGTACAAGTAAGACCACACCACGGCGGTGAGCCCGTAGTCACCCCGGTCGACTCGGTGGCTTTCCGGGCGGCCAGCAAGGCTTTTGAAGAAGCTTGGGGCAAAACACCTATTCCGAAGCGGGAAGGAGGCAGTATTCCCATTGTAGCTTTATTTGAGACGGAACTGGGTTTAAAATCAGTACTCATGGGATTCGGGCTGGATTCTGATGCGCTCCACTCGCCCAACGAGCATTACGGAATATTCAACTACCTGAAAGGCATCGAAACCATTCCACTATTTTATAAGCATTATACTGCAATGAGTAATCAATAAGGAGTTTATGAGTTGAAAGTGTAGAGTTGAAAGAGTATAATCTCTTCAAAGACTTTCAACTCTAAACTTTCAACTCATAAACTTTCAACTCATAAACTTACCAATGCCTACCAAAAAACTATTTCTGCTGGATGCGATGGCACTGATTTATCGTGCGCATTTTGCTTTCAATAAAAATCCCCGCATTACTTCTAAAGGAATGAATACCAGCGCTACGTTTGGCTTTCTTAATACCTTGTTAGAAGTCTTACACAAAGAGAAGCCTACCCATATTGGCGTGGGTTTCGATACGGCGGCTCCTACCTTTCGACATGCGGCATTTGCTGCCTACAAAGCCCAGCGGCAGGCTCAACCGGAAGACATATCCGTAGCAATCCCCTACGTAAAGCGCCTGGTAGAAGCGCTGGATATTCCCATACTCATTATGGATGGCTACGAAGCTGATGATATTATTGGTACCGTGGCTAAAAAGGCGGCCCGTGAAGGCTTTGAGGTGTATATGATGACGCCCGACAAAGATTATGGGCAGTTGGTAGAAGAGCATATTCACATTTATAAACCGGCTTTCATGGGAAAGGGAGCCGAGGTGTTGGGCGTAAAAGAGGTACTGGAAAGGTGGAATATCAAATCGGTAGATCAGGTAATTGATATGCTGGGCTTGCAAGGCGATGCTTCGGATAATATTCCGGGTATTCCAGGTATAGGCGAGAAAACTGCGCAAAAGCTGATAGAAGAGTTTGGAACGCTGGAGAATATCATTGCCAATGCCAGCCAACTGAAAGGCAAGCTGAAGGACAACATCATCCAGTTTGCCGAACAGGGACTTTTGTCTAAGCAGTTGGCTACCATTGATATACATGTTCCCGTTCCCTATGAAGCAGAAAAACTATGCTGTTCGGAGCCTCATAAAGATCAACTGGCTACCTTGCTCGATGAACTGGAATTTCGTACCATCAAAAATCGACTTCTCGGAGAAGAGTCTTCGGCCTCCAAAGCCAGTCGACCAGCCGAACCGAAAACCCGCAAAGCCGTAGCAGCAGCGGCTGGCAGTCAGCAACTAGGTTTGTTTGGCGCACCAGCTACGAGTGAAACGGCTGTATTGGAAGGAGAAGGATTTGCCGACGTGTTGGGTTTAGATACTGCTGACCAGCCTACCTTCGGAACGGAAAAAGATACCATTGATACGGTTGTACACGAATACCATGAAGTGAATACACCCGCGCTTCGACAGAGCTTAATCCATTACCTAAGCAAGCAAGATTCCTTTTGCTTCGATACAGAAACTACTTCGGTTGATGCGGTGGGCGCTGAACTGGTCGGATTGTCCTTCGCTTACCGAAAAGGCGAAGCCTTCTACGTGCCCGTTCCGGCTGACCGGGATGCTGCCCAGCAAATAGTAGATGAGTTCAAAGGTGTGCTTGAAAATCCGGCCATTGGTAAAATAGCGCAGAACTTAAAGTACGATATGATCGTGCTGATGCAGTATGGCGTAGAAATAAAGGGCGAATTGTACGACACTATGCTGGCGCATTACCTGGTAGAGCCTGATTCGCGGCATAATATGGATTGGCTGGCTGAGCGCTACCTGAACTATATACCCGTATCGATTACTACGCTCATTGGGAAAAATGGCCCGAAGCAATTAACTATGCGCGAAGTAGACGTAGCCAAGGTGACCGAATATGCCGCCGAAGACGCCGATGTTACCTGGCAACTGCGGGAGGTGTTCAATCCGCTGCTTCAGGAGCGGAAGGCAACTAAATTATTTACCGATGTCGAAATGCCCTTGGTGGAAGTACTGGCATCTATTGAACTCGAAGGCGTTCGGATTGATCCGCTAGCGCTCAAGGAGCTTTCGTTGGTGCTGGAAACCGATATTAGTAACCTGGAGCAACAAGTATTTGAAATGGCTGGCGAAAAGTTTAATATCGGTTCTCCCAAGCAATTAGGCGATATTCTGTTTGATAAAATGAAGCTCGATCCCAAGGCCAAGAAAACCAAGACCGGCCAGTATGCTACGGGCGAAGAGATTTTATCGCAGTTGGAAGATACGCACGAAATCGTTCGGAAGATCCTGGATTTCCGTGAACTACAGAAACTCAAGTCTACCTACATTGATGCACTGCCTAAGCTGGTTAGTCCTCGGGATGGTCGGGTGCATACGTCTTTCAACCAGGCCGTTACAGCAACTGGTCGACTTAGTTCTACCAATCCCAACTTACAAAACATTCCGATTCGTACGGAAAGAGGACGGGAAATTCGCAAGGCATTTGTGGCCCGTAACGAAGACTACATTCTGCTATCAGCCGATTATTCACAAATAGAACTGCGCATTATTGCCGCCTTTAGTGGAGATCAAAGCATGATTACGGCTTTTCAAAATAACATTGATATCCACGTAGCCACCGCAAGTAAAGTATTCAAAGTAAAGCTAGAAGAAGTCACCTCGGAGATGCGCCGGAAAGCTAAAATGGTCAATTTTGGTATCATTTACGGCATTTCAGCCTTCGGTCTGGCTCGGCGGCTCAATGTGCCCCGCCGGGAAGCGGGCGAAATCATTGATGCCTACTTTACCGAGTTTCCTACCATCAAGCAATACATGGATGATGTGATCAACCGGGCGCGGGATCATCACTATGTAGAAACTTTGCTAGGCCGCCGTCGCTACCTTCGCGATATCAACTCGCGCAACCAGACCGACCGAACCTTCGCTGAGCGAAATGCCATCAACGCCCCCATCCAGGGAACAGCAGCCGATATGATTAAGCTGGCCATGATTCGCATTCACGCCTTTATCAAGCAGGAAAAGCTTCGGTCACGAATGATCTTGCAAGTACACGATGAACTTCTGTTCGACGTTCATCGCGATGAACTGGCTATACTAAAGCCCCGAATAGAGGAATTGATGAAAAATGCCCTTCCGCTGGTAGTACCCATGGAAATCGGTATTGGAACTGGAGTGAACTGGCTGGAAGCGCATTGATGTGGAGGTCATAAGTTTACATAATAAAGGGCTAATGGAAATTCGTTTTTTTTCCATTAGCCCTTTGCTGGGACTCATACGTTTATTCAAGAGTTATCATCACTTACAGGTCTACACTAAGTTTCAAGTGCCCACCCAAGCCTTCACGAATTATTCTCATCAGAGTTGAAAGTCGAATATCACTTGCATTATTCTCAATACGTGAAATGTAGGCCTTAGTCGTGCCGCACTTTGCAGCCAATTGCTCCTGTGTCAAACCTTGTTCTTTGCGAAGTTCTTGCAGCATCACTCCTAGTTTAAATACTTCAAAGCCTTCTTCATATTGTTCTCTTATCTCTGTTCCGGGTTTACCGTATTGTTTGTCTAAATGGTCAGTAAATGAAGTCAGATGTTTAGCTGTCTTTTTCATCGAAGTATTGTTTTTTAAGTTTTTCTGCCAATTCAATTTCGCTTTTCGGTGTCTTTTGAGTTTTCTTTTGGAAACCATTTAACAATATGATCAGTTGTCCCTTGTCAAAGCAACAGAAAACCCTGTATATGTCTGAACCTACTTCCACTCTAACTTCAAACAGCCCTGTTGAGCCAGTTAGGTGTTTGAAATATTTCTCAGGGACACGGTCGATTGTTGCAATCAGTTGTAAAGTCCAGTTAAACTTTTTCTTTACATCTGGTTTTAACTTCTCGAAGAAATCAAGATAGTAGTTCTTGTAATAAAAGATGTCTCTGATAAATTTTTCGTCCACAAGATAAAGTTATCTAATTAGGTAACTTTATCCAAATTGCTGTTTGATTTTTTGTGGAAAGGGTCTAAACTGGATGGAAGCACATGGAGGTAGAGGACGTAATGAGTTTTGGCTTTTCAGGGCGGGCGCGTTGAAATGATAAAGGGCTAATGGAAAATTTGTTTGTTTCTCCATTAGCCCTTTACTATGCCATATATTTACCTCTGCGCAAATCTACTCTCCTCGGTAGTAAGCCAGTGCTTCCCGCATGTCTTTGGGCGTAATTTCTACATCGGTGATGGCTTTGCCAATGCCTTCCAGCAGGGCGGCTTTTACCTTGCCATCACGGTTTTTCTTGTCCTGTAGCGTGAGGGGAATGATTTGTTCAATCTCTTCTGCTTGAATCTTGATTCGCCCATAGACCGAAAATATAAATTCCTCAATCTGTTCCAGGCTAGCTAAGTTCAGTAGCTTTTTCTGGTAGGCAATGTAGCTTTCGGTAATCATGCCGACGGCAATCGCTTCGCCATGCAGCAGTTTTTTCTTGGGCTGTGCCAGGTAAAAGCTTTCTACTGCGTGCCCCAAGGTATGGCCGAAGTTCAGAATTTTGCGCAAGCCTTTTTCGGTGGGATCTTGCCTCACAACCTCCGCCTTGATGTCGATGGAATGAGCAATCAGGTCAGGCCATTTTTGCTTCTCAAAGTCCCGCTTACGGATTTGCTCCCATTTGGCCGCATCAGCGATAAGGCAATGCTTGATAATCTCGGCAAAGCCGGAGCGCATTTCAGCCCAGGAAAGCGTTTGTAGGAAGTGGGCATCTACCAGAACGGCGCGTGGCTCCTGAAAAACGCCGATATGATTCTTAAGCCCCATAAAGTCAACGCCGAGCTTGCCACCAACGCTGGCATCTACCTGCGACAGCAACGTGGTAGGCAGTTGTGCGAAGGCAATGCCGCGCTTATAGGTAGCCGCACAAAAGCCACCCATATCGCCAATAACGCCTCCACCCAGGTTGAGCAGCAGCGAGTGGCGGTCTAGTTCAGCGTTGGTCAGGGCAGCCCATATTTTTTCGCAGGTGGCTAGATGCTTGTTTTCTTCCCCACTTTTGATCTGGATGAGCGTATGTTTGGGTAAAAGAGGTTTTACCAGCGGGTAACAATGTTTTTTGGTGTGTTCATCTACCAACACCGCTATTTTTGAAAAAGAAGCGCTTTGTAAAAATTGAGGTAAACTCTCGGCAATAGGGGAAATAAAAATACTCATGGAATGCTTGGTTTGGAAGGCAACTCAGTGAGCCTTAGATAAAACAGTGTAACAAAAAGCCGTTTCCAAGAATCAGAAACGGCTTTGTAAAGAAATAGCCTATTGCGTTTAGTTAGCCATTATCGACTGCTCGGCTAGTAGCAATTCTATAAAAGCATCCAGTTTTTCATCCTGTTCTTCAGCCATATATTCTCCCAGTTCCTTCAAAGCCCGCAGGTTTTCGTTGCTGGTGTTATCCATTTCAGCTTTCACATCAATGGTCAGTGTTGGGTTAATGCGCATGTATTGCTTCCGGACTTTGGCCGCCTCAAACAGATGTTTGAGTTGATAATCTACCGTTTCGGAGTTGCCAGCCGAGGAAATATCGAGTAGAGGTCTTGCCCAGCGGGTTACACCCCAGCCTTTTACATCATCGTATTCATACTGCGCTTTTGGTACGCCTGTTCCCATAGAGAGCATGACAATATCGGCAGGTGTCCCTACGTTGGGACGGTTTGGCTCCTGAGTTAGCACCTTTCTGGCTTCGATGTAGGCACACATCGCAGGATTATTAGCAAATACACTTCCGTCAATTAATGGATAGCTAACCCCTGAAAGAGATTGGATTCTTTCGCATTCAAAAAAGGTAGGGGATGCCGAAGTAGCGCGGGCTACATCGCGCACGTAGTAGTCTGAGGCCGGCTTATCGGCTGTATGCTGCGTAAAAAAGTGCGCCTTCCGCTTAGTAACATCGTATGCAGTAATGAGACTTGGCTTGAGCAGATGGCT
This sequence comes from Bacteroidota bacterium, assembly GCA_040385915.1. Lineage (GTDB taxonomy): Bacteria > Bacteroidota > Bacteroidia > Cytophagales > ES-bin-26 > ES-bin-26. The sequence continues at coordinate 25,911 of JAZKGK010000313.1, read as the reverse complement.
CAGCTGTAGTTCATTAAAATAGTCGAGCAATAATCTCTCTAAGCCTTCAGAAGTATATTTTTCGTCTAAAAGCCCACCCATCGTTAGGATGCGGTGATCGAGTGTATCATTAAAAACTTTGGCTCCGAATTTTAGGTAAATATCTACCACCTGTGCAGCGGTAAACCGAGGCGTGCGTAACTGAGGTTTTACGGGACTAAGATAAGCACAGGCCATTATTCCACCCGTGCCCGTCCCGGCAATCAGGTCGAAATAATCGGCTAAACGGCTTTCTGGATTCCTGGTTTTTTCGCGCAGCTTATTTTCTATTACTATCAGGATTTGGCCAGGAATGATTCCCCGAATGCCTCCTCCGTCGATGGAAAGAATACGAAAATATTTTGGTTTAGGAATGATTCCACTCATAAGTAGGTGTTAGTAATTAGATGTTAAGTGTTTGGTATTTAATCAATTGCTGATAGACAAAATACGCATAGACTCATTTGCTTTATTAATTTATTTCTGCTAAAATCAGTTTTATTCGGGAAAGCCGCAGCTTATCACTTCCCATCAGAATCGGAAGCTGTTGTGCTGATTGAAAGGTTTTTGAAGCCAGAGCCTCTTTTCCCCAATCACGATAGAGCAAGCCTAGTTCGAACCAATGCCGCATCGTGCTGGGAGAAAGTTGAATAGCCTTTTTTAAAGCGAGTTCTCCATCCGAAAAATTGCCTTTGGGTAGGGCTCCCAAAAAGGTATTAGCCAATGTACGCTCTAGCCAACTGATATTGCCCAAAGCCCGGTAAAAGCTGCCCATAATAGATAGGGCGACATCATCTTTAGGGTTTAAAACTAGGGCTCGTTCCAACTCCAGTTTAATACTATTGCATAGCTTGATTTTACTGCGGCTGCCTTCATACATCGCAATATTGCCCAAGGCTGCCCCCAGCCAAGTGTGGCCGTTGCTATCTTTTTCGTTCAATTTAATGCATTGCCTTGCATTCTCTACTGCCTTATAATACAATGATTTCTGTTTTTCAATGGGCGATACATCGGCTTGGCAGATATAAGCCCGTGCTATTTTCCACAACGCCTCTGGGCTTTTAGGCTCGGCTTGATATTGAAGGATTGCTTCAGCATAGTTCATTTGAAAAAACAACTTGTCGCCAGCAGTAATGGGATCGGAGGGAGGAGTGAAGACGCAATTAAACAGGATACACAGAAAAAACTTCATAAAACGCATTTTATGTGATGCAGTGCAAAAGTACATCACTAATTCAATGATAACCAAGGTTGCCCAAGCTGATCAACAAATTTTTCATGAAAAATGCTCGATGAGTTAATAAAAAATTAACTCAAATGTTTTTCATAAAGATTGGCGGCTATTTTTTCAGTAATCCATTTAGGTAAAAAACTAGTAGCTTTTACTGTGACCAGATTTAGCAATCCAGGAATAATTTCTGCCTTGCCTTTCAACATTTGTGCAATGCCGATCCGCGCGACCTCTTCTGGAGGCATTTCAAATTTAGCCGCCGTTTCCTGTATAGCCTGCAAGCCAGCTCTTTCAATAAAATTGGTGGAGGTAGCCCCCGGACTCAGGCAGCTTACTGAAACCGAAGAGTGACGCAATTCATATCGGAGACCACGGGTAAACACGACCACAAATGATTTGCTGGCTGCGTACACACTCAGCGTGGGCACCGCCTGATAGGCTGCCGTGCTGGCAACATTCATAATATAAGCCTTAGGATTTTTTTTCAACAGCGGAAGCATCTCGTAAGTCATATCGACGAGTGTCTGCATGTTGAGTTGCATCAGGTTACGCTGTTCCTGTAGACTCAGTTGCTCAAACCTGCCAAAAAGGCCATAGCCGGCATTATTGATGAGGATGGAAACGGCATACCCTTTGTCGAGGCACCATTGCTTTACCTCAGCCGCTGCTGTGGGCAGAGAAAGGTCAATGGCCAGGAAATCGGTTTGAATTCCGTATTGTTGTTTCAGGGAGTCGCCCAGTTCTTTTAAAGCATCTGCTGAGCGAGCTACCAGCAAGAGGTTCACTTTGCGTTGAGCCAGTTGGGTGGCCATAGCCTTCCCTATTCCTTTGCTGGCTCCAGTTATTAAAGCATAAGACATGGATAGCAAAATAGCCTGGAATAAATGAGAAAAAAAACTATTTCACCAGTTTTAAAAATCTTTGATAAAAAGCAGTGGGGCTGTTGGCATCTTTTGGTTTGTATTCGCCACTAATCAAGGGAACATAAATTACGCGGCGACGGCTGGCTGCCCCAACTACAGGCGACTGAGCTACCCGATGCCACAACCGGCCATCGTGTACGGTCAAATCGCCGGCTTTGGCTTCCAGTGCCACTTCGTTTATATCCGGATCGTTGTCTACGTAGTATTTTTTACGAAAAAAAAGTGAGCGTAAACCTTGGTTATGAGAGCCCGGAATAAGGCGTAACCCACCGTTAGAACTGGGTGAATCGTCCAGGCAAATACCTACGTTGAGCATAGGCTTAATTTTTTTGCCGTGAAATATGTCGCGTGGACTGTCGGTGTGCCAGCCCATCTTGGTAAATTCGCTGGATTTGTTGTTGATGTAGTGGTTTATTACAATCCCATCGTTTTCATACTCTCCGATTCGGGCATCTTCCTCGTTCATTAACGGAAGCAGTGCCTGGATTCGATCGTCTTTTAGGAATTCTTGAAGGAAGGGGCTAAACAAAGAAGCGAAGGCAAATCGCTGTACAATGCGTGAGCCGTCTACGTCAAAACCGTATTTGATGGGTACACCATTTACTTTTTTTACATCTTGTGCCAGCCATTGCTTTTGCACTTCCTGGGAAGCTTGAATCAATAGTTGGACCGTTTCCTGGCTGATGAAGTTCTCAAAATGAAGAAATCCATTTTTCTCAAAAAAGCCCACCTGATCAGCTGTTAATTCAGTTGATAAAGTGAAAAGAGGATAGGTGGGTTCGTGGCGCATGCCATTCATTTTTATATAAATTTTACAATAATATATCTTCTCCTTAACAATTACTTAACAAAGTTGCTTTTCTTTTCTAGTCAACAGGCAGGTTTATTTTGCTACCCATTTTCTGGCAATGAAGCGAAAGAGAAACGCTGCAATTTTTTAACCATTCAGATTACATCAGGAAAATATTTATAGCGAATAGTGCATTTGTGTGTTCTAGACAAAGAAAATAAGTGTTTGTCCGATCAATAACCAGATAGAAAGGGGGCGGTCTTGTGTATCAACAGAAACCCCTTCTAAACGGCTCATCCTGTTGAACGCGCTTGGAAGGGGTTAGTAAATAATTAGAAAAAATTTGACCCTACAGAGTAACTCACAACTGAGCCGTCATTGTTGCTTATTATGCTTTATCGTGCTTCGTTGGCATGACTCATCACAGGCGCTGCTTCCGTACGTGGAGAATGCTTCCCTTTGCCGTCCCGAATCATCCGAGAAAACAGGGAAATTTTCCCATCGAACAGAAAACGCACAAATAAACGGCTGTATGAGGTATGATAAGCTAAGTCGCGATAATACTCGTTGGCAGTGCTTTTCAATTTGGGCAGGTTATGCCATGGCACTGAAGGGAAATCGTGGTGTTCGTTATGATAGCCTACGTACAGGTTAGGAATATTCATAATACCGTAGTAGCTAAAAGTTTCCTGATCAGTGTCGGTAGTAAGGTAATGCTCCTGTACCCAGCGGGCACCCAAGGGATGCAAACCAAGAGAAAAGAAAAAGCTCATAAACAGGTAAGCCATCGCTTTTGGGCCAAGAAATGTGTAAATGGCTGTAACGGCCACTATCTGAATAACCCAGTTGAGTATCAGAAATCCGTCAAATACTTTTACTTCCTTGATGCGGAAAGTACGGAACACCTGAACTAATGGATAAAATAATAACCAGAACACTTTGCCTATGAAGCTGCCACGTACCAGTTTGGCTTCCCAGCGGGAAGGAAGGTCTGCGTCGTATTCTGGCGTGCCTTGAAAAGCGTGGTGTTTGACGTGGTAACGCGCAAATGAAACGGAGGTTGGAAACAGTGAAGGAATGTTAGCAATCATGCCAGCAACCAGGTTAGCCCAGCGCTTTTTGAATAGCAGGTTGTGGGTTGCTTCGTGAATAGTGACAAACAAAGTATGAGAAGCAAAAGCGCCTAAGCACCACGCAGCGCCTACCACCCACCACCACGACTGATTGCTTACCACCCAGGATAATGCGATTTGTACAGATACTACGCCCAAAATGATAAGAAAAGTGTAGGGATTACGTCCCATGAGCTTCTTTACTTCTGGGTGCGTTTTTAAGATACTTTTCGCCCGCAATACATGGGGCTCTTTTTCATCAGAATAAGTGAAATCGTTTACTGAGTTCATGTAGTTTGATTTGAGTAGCGGAACAATAAATAGATCGTTTGATTCGCCGAAGCGGTGCTGATTTTTAGATCGGCTAATGATAACCTATCGCTAGCTTAGATAATATAAAATAAAGGTAAAATTTTAATACCAAATTGAAAACTCATCCACTGATTTGGTCTGGCGCATCAGATAAAGAATTGACTCTTTCTACTAAGCGATAACTGAGCCAAACAAAGAAGGGGGCTCCTAACACATCAATTGTATAGTGTACGTGTTGCACTACTACTAATATTCCCATCAGAATAGTTCCTGCCAATAAGAGTCTTTTCAACCACGGTTTCTGGGCAGTCATAAAAAGCAGGTACATGGTGCAGGTATGACCAGAGAAAAACAGGTCTTTAAATACTGGCTTCCCATCAGCAAAAAAATAGGCAATGAAGGGATCTACCAGTGGAATAATGCCTATCGGCGGTTCTAATGGAAACAAGAGAATAGCACTAAAGCGCATCAAAGTTACTAGACAATAAGCCTGTAGGCACTTGATTAAGGCCTTGGGATAAGGTATCAAATAAATAGTAGCCAGAAGGATTGCTGAATTAAGCGTCAGGAATGTATAGGCCGAAACATCTTGTGCGGGAATCAAATGAATGATCGGATCATTCAAAAGCGTTCCTGTGCGGGAATCAATGTAAATGAAGAAGTCGGGGACAATAAAAGCGATAATACAGGCTCCTATCACTACTGAAAGAGTATGATATCGAAAAGCCAGCTCGCCCCAAGCATTGATCCAAATATCTTTTATTGAGAGACGACGCAAGGTCTCAGTTCCACTCATAGCAGGTAGCAAACAAATTTTTGTTCAAAACAACGGGCAAAAATAGCGTATTAACATAAACTTAACAAAAGGATAATTTGGATACGCGTAATATTGATCAAAAACAGATTCTATTCATAGGAATGGTTGAATGTAGTTTTTGATTAAAAAGAGTATACGTAAAAAATAAAAGGAGGATTGCCGAGGCAAGGGCAAGTGTTTAATTTTCTTTGCGACAGTATTCAATTATTGTAAATGAATAAGCGTTGGCGCTATCCTGTGGGTGGTGTTTCTCTTCCTTTACCTCCCATTGGCTGGCCTCTATAGTCGGGAAAAAAGTATCCCCTGGAAAGGAGGCATCCACCTGGGTAATGTACATGCAGTCGGCAACTGGCATGGCCTGGGTATAGATTGTTTCGCCTCCACCAATGAACAGTTCCGTTTCATTCCTTTCGCGCGCATAATCGATAGCCTGCTGAATGCTCTCTACCACAATAACGTTTTCATCAGCCGGATAATCTTTGTTGCTAGTAAGTACCAGGATCGTTCTGCCTTTCAGCTTTTTTCCGAGTGACTCATAGGTTTTTCTTCCCATCAGCATGTGATGCCCCATAGTTTTTTGTTTGAAAAACTTCAAATCTTCCGGTAAATGCCAAAGTAAGCGATTGTCTTTTCCAATGGCGTTGTTTATTGCTTTAGCGGCTATCAGGCTTATGATCATCTTATTGATAAGTGTATAGGTGAAAACTAGTTTGCCAATAGTAAATACACCTGCAATATAGCGCAGATGACTTAATACCCCATTGATGTATCATCTCCACGAGGATCGGAGCCGCCTTCCAGCTAGCCATCTTCGCGGAGATGAAAAGCGTCCGGCCAATAGGTTTAAGGCAGCGCCGAAGATGGATGGGAAGTATGCGGGCTTAGTAAGCCTATCGAAGAATGGTACCGATGAAGTGGATTACTTAACTGTTGATAAGCTTTAGGGAGATAAATATAACAAAGAAGCTGGTCTTTTGAACCAGCTTCTTTCATGACAATTAAGAAATTTCAATTGTTCGGGGCGCTTTCTTCTTCGCCTCTTCTTTTTTAGGTACCTGAATGCTTAGTACGCCATCGTGGTAGGTAGCCTGGATACGATCGGCATCGGCATTGTTTGGCATCCCAAATGAACGGATGAATGAGTGGTAACGGAATTCCTGCCGGGTATAGTTTTCACCGTTACTATTTCCATTTTTCTGCTCTTTCTCGGCAGAAATGGTAAGCAGGTTGTTTTCTAATTCGACTTTAAAATCTTCTTTTTTCATTCCTGGTGCGGCCACATCTACCATAAAGTCGTCGTTGGTTTCCCTGATATTTACTGCGGGAAGTGTACCACCAAAGCTTTGGTTAGTTAAATCGAATAGATCCCTACCAAAAAAGTTTTCCATCAAGTTGGAAAATACAGGCAGGCTACTTGAGCCCAATAAGGTGCTTGGAGCAAATTTTACGAGTGACATAACAATCGGTGTTTTGAAGTTAAACCATTCATTAAAAATACATTGGGACTTAAACAAACAATATACCAATGCCAAAAATATTCCCTGAACACAATTCTGGCTACCCTAATACTGACATTTTTTAGCTATAAAATGACAAAATTTCATTTGCTATGCCTGTCAGAATGAAATTTTTTCAGTCTGGCTGCCACTGCCCAGCCCTACACAACTGAATACTGGCTGTTAAAATTGGTACTATCCTCGTGACAGCTGACAAACTTCCGATTAACTTCGCGCCGGTAATACTGATTTAAGCCAATGATCAACTTCCCTAATGCCAAGATTAACCTGGGTTTGCAGATTGTAGCCAAACGTGCGGATGGCTACCATAACCTGTTTTCCTGCTTCTATCCGGTAGGCTGGTCCGATGTCCTGGAGATTTTGCCGGCGCCTATTCTTCAGTTTACTTCAACGGGGCTGCCCATTCCAGGTGAGCCAGCCGGAAACCTGTGTTTGAAGGCCTATCATTTGTTGCAAAAGGATTTTGACCTTCCTCCTGTGCATATTCATCTGCACAAGGTTATTCCCATTGGTGCGGGACTGGGCGGCGGTTCAGCCGATGGGGCATTTACCCTTCAGTTGCTCAATCAGCTATTTTCCTTAAACCAGACTACAGCACAACTAGAGGAATATGCCCGCCAATTGGGGAGCGACTGCGCTTTTTTCATTCGCAACCAGCCAGTATTTTGTTCCGAAAAAGGCGACCAGTTTGAGGATATCGAGGTGAATTTGAAAGATAAGTTTATTGTCTTGGTCAATCCAGGTATTCACATTTCTACGGCAGAAGCCTATGCCGGTATCATTCCGCAGGTGCCCGAAACAGCGTTGAAAGCTGCTTTACAAAGCCCCATAGTTGAGTGGAAAGCCACGGTGTACAATGATTTTGAAAAGCAACTATCTGTCAAATACCCTGCAATAGCGCAGGTAAAGGAAACCTTGTACGCACATAATGCCCTCTATGCCAGTATGACTGGCTCGGGGTCTACGGTGTATGGGATTTTTGACCAGGAAACTGATTTAACTTCGACTTTTCCGACTTATGCGCTGTGGCAGGGAAAATTACTTTAGCTAAAGAGCTTGATTTTACAAAAGGTTCGCTTCCCAATTCCTCTTTCCAGAAAGTCTCGGTGCTGCTCAATGGCTTTCCTAGTAAGTCTTCGCATACAGCAGCATCCGCGATGTTGTCGTGCTTTAATAGCTGAAACTGTTCTCGGTTCAACAACTTGGGCAACAGGAAAGATATGACCTTGAATGCCTGATCGAATAAGGTTTGCGGAATGGGCAAGAGTCGGATAGGCTTTTTACACAATTGCCCGATAAGATGGCGGATGGAAAATGTGACTGGCCCAACCGCTTGTATCAGACTGGGGTGCTGGTTATGGCGGCAGAGAACAGCCATTAAGTCGGCAAGCTCGTCGCCTAGGATGGGTTGGATTCGGGTGTTGGCGAATCCCCTTGGAAAAGGCAGGTAACCAGCCAAATAAAGGCTTATTTTCCCCAACATCCGCAGTTTTTGTACCATCACCGTATTGGGCGTGCAGACAATAGAAGGACGGATGACAACGGTATTTGGGTGCTTCAACAAAGTTTCGTCGGCTAGGGCCTTGGTACGTAAAAAGGCGGAAGGACTTTCGGTATCCGCGCCAAGCACCGAAACCTGGATGAGCTTCGGATTGCCTAGTTGCGCTCGGTGTTGCAGCATCAAATCGGTTAAGCCTTGGTGTACTTTCTGAAACCCCATGCCGGGCTTCTCTTCAATTATCCCAATACTATTGATGAGCACGGTTATTTTTCCCAGCATTCCCCAATTATCGTGAAAAGGGTCGAACTGTAGGTAATTGGCATGGGCGTTTATTTCGATAGGCTTGCCCAGGTTTCTGACGCAGCCAATAATGTCAGCCTGTGGAAAAGCCAGACAAAGCCTCCTAAATACTACTGAGCCAATTTGTCCGCTAGCTCCCAGGATAACGATTTTCGGGCGGTTCAAGGGCTGGCTCATACGTTTTGCGGAGGTGTCCATTCGTAGTAAATCGTTTCCTGTACTCGAAATGCTCCTTCCAGGCGGGCGGTTTTAAAGAAGTCCGTTTTGAAGTAAGCGCAATTTACTTCCTCAATAGGCCATTTTTCGCGCTGTATCTGCACCATCCGCACCTGTCCGCCCATTACCGAATAAGCCCGATCTAAGGCTCCGATGGTTGTTTGGAGGTTTCCGCTAGGTTTGGGCGGTTGTTCGTCCAGCACATAGTTCAAAAAGTGGTCACCCTGTTTCAAAGCCAGCATATCATCCGTCGCAATCATATCCGCCAATTCCAGGTTGTAATCAGTCATCCACTGTCCTCCTGCCGCAATCAGTGGCTGGTCGGTAAAAGACTTCAGAAAAAAGATGCCCTTGTTCTGCCCGTCGTTGTTTCGGAAAGAATCTTCCAGCAACAGGCGGAAGCCAATATGGCGGTAATTAAAGTGCAGCCTTTCAGGCATAAAAGAAGGGTGCATATGCTTCAGCGCTACATTCACAATGGAAATCATGGCCCGTCCGTTGAAGTCGCGCACGACCAAGTTCCAGGGCACCAATGATTCTACTTCACTTTTCTCTACCGAAAAGTTGACCAGTTTTATCTCGTGCAATTCACCGAAGTAGCGGATAGGGATTTTCTTGAGCAAGTTCATAAGCGGAGGTGTAGATTAGTGGATGTATAGATTAATAACTGCGCCAACTAGCGGGAATACAATTTGGGCTAGGGAAGAAAAAAGCTATATACCCAAACAGCAGCCGTGCTTTGGAGGGTAATAAACCAACTGGCCGTCCACCATTTGCTCAAGCCCAGGTGCTGCACTCGTCGGACATGTTGCCAACCCATAAGGCTACTACTAACCAAGACACTGACCACAGGAATGAATGGGAACTCGTTATGAGTGAGCCAGCTAAGCGTTATTCCTGGCACTAGTATGAGCGTTCCCAGAATCATCAGAACCGCTAGATGACCCAGGTAATCGACCTTTTTCTCTGACAGAAGGATGACCGCCCAAAGCATTTGTATCACCCAGCCAGTGCCACAGATGAACAGCATCTTGCCGCCACTATTTTCCATAGGCCAATAGCCAGCTACCGACCAGCCAAAAAGATAAGTGATCAGCGAAGCCAGCACCAGGGCATAAGCGATAAAAGCCAGTCGATAGCCAAGGTGAAAAGCAGGGGTGCAGTCACAGGCGGCTGGGGCTTGTTGGCTAGGGATAATAATTCGGCGGTTATATGAAATAAGGCTATATAAAAAACGGAAGAAACAGTGCAACGGTCTCAAACGCATCATTTTGCTTATCAGCGGAATTCGTTGCCCAAGCAGAAATACCATCGCATCTAGCCCATAAAGCGTAGGGCCGCCAGTCAGGTCTACCAGCGGAATTTCGTGTCGGGCGCGAAGTGGATCTAATTGATAAGCAAGAACCGCGGGGGTAAGTTGCTGGTCGGCTTGTGTAAAGGCGATCCGATTTTCTGGTTGTAGTACGCCCCATTGTACGAATCCTTTCGTGTAAAGGGCGCACATCGGACAGTTATCGTCGTAGAGGATGGCTTTGTTCGCGGAGGTTTCCATAGGGTGAGGAATAAATAGTGGCTTATTTTATTTCAGTACTTTCAGTAAAAATTGAAAATTTAGGGTAAAAATTTTACTTCATTAATTTGATAAAGGCATTGAAGAACCAGTTTTCATCGGCTTTGATCAGTTTGTCCAGCGTGCCATCTGCCTTAGAAGCAAAGTTGTGAATACCCTGGATCGCCTCATTAAATGCCTTCATTTCTTTGCTTTCAGTATCACCTTCCACGCGGCTTACTTCGTTCAGTACTTTGAAAACGGGCTCCAGTTCGCGCTTGCGACGCTCTTTGGCAATCTGTTTGAAGACTTGCCAAATGTCTTTTTCAGCCGTAAAAAACTCTTTCCTCTCGCCAGACTGAAATTCCTTAAACACCAAACCCCAGTCAATCAAAGCCCGGACGTTCATATTCGTGTTGCCCCGCGAAATATTCAAAGCCTCCATAATGTCTTCCGCACTCAGGGGATCGGCAGAAACGAGCAGCAAAGCGTGTACCTGCGCCATGGTGCGATTAATGCCCCAGTTGGAGCCAAACGTTCCCCAGGCTTGGATAAATTTCTCCTTAGCTTCTTCGAGTTTCATAAGGTAAAGGTGTGAAATGTTTCCGAACTTTCAAATAATATTGAAAATTTATTTGTAAAAAAATCCCCTGATATATTTTAACGTATAGCAAGGGATTGTTAATCAGGTGTTTATTAGCAAAAAAATACCTGGTTACTTCATTGGAATCGATACACTGGTTTTGTCCCACGCTATTTTAAGCGCATTATCTTCCGGCGTAATGGTCAACTTTTCGACCACTTCGGTTAGTTTATGTATGGGCACTTTCACGCTCAATACGTCCTTCGCTTTATTTTTATCATAATCGAATGCACCGAATTGCCCGGTTACGCCATTGAGAATAATCGTCCATTCTTTTTCAGTTGGAATGGTAAACAAGGTATAGGTGCCTGCTTTTACCGGTTTTCCGCCGAATTGCACATCTTTTTTGAAGGTGATTTCTGTTGCATCATTGGCACCTGTACGCCATACTTTTCCGTAAGGCTCTAACGTTCCAAAGATATCACGGCCGCGTTTGGAGGGTTGTCCATAAGATACACTGGCCAATTTTCCATCGGAGGTAACCCGAGGGCTTTTAGGTGACTGGCCATAACTCGTTACAACAGCAAGTAACAAGAGGGTAAAAAGCGTTCCGAATTTTTTCATAAAAGATTTGATTTAAGGTTTGCTTAAGCGGTAAATATAGTAATTCAGTCCAATAGTTTCTCCTGTCTTTTTGGTTTGGCCTGGGCGTTTACCTTTCTGACTAAGGAGCAACGAAAAGCCAGTTAAATTATTGAGCGATACCTGACATTACTGATGGCTTGATTTTTGGGCGTTAGAGAACAGTTTATGCATAAAGTGATCATACAGGGTAATTTTCAACTATCCGTGTTAGTTTATCGTTTATTTCTTAGTTTTAAAATTATTTTATTTACCAACCGCACGAATCGCATGAGAGTAAAGCATTTAGGAATAGGCTGGCTATTCGCTGCCAGTGTATACTTGTCATCTGCCAATGTTTCACTGGCTACTACTGACCCCACTTTACCGGCAGATACCACCAAAAAGGCTCCAGTAAACTGGTTTAATCTGGACCAATCAGAGAATAAGGTAACAGGGGTCAGTACGGAAAAAGCGTATCAATTGTTGAAAAATAAGCCTTCTAAGCCAGTAATTGTCGCAGTCATTGATGGAGGTGTTGACATAGCACACGAAGACCTGAAAACTAAACTTTGGGTGAACAAGGGCGAAATTGCTGGTAATGGCGTGGATGACGATAAAAATGGCTACGTGGACGATGTAAACGGTTGGAACTTTATCGGAGGCAAGGATGGTAAAAACGTGAACCAGGATACCTACGAATCAACCCGTGAATATGTCCGTCTTAAGAAAAAGTTTGGTGATATACTTCCGACCAAGGTGAAAAAGAAGCACCAGGCCGATTATGCTTATTATCAGAAAATTAAAGCCGAAATAGAGAAGAAAATCAAAGATTTGGAGCAACAATCCAGCAACTTACGCAACTTTTCCGAAGCTTATAAACAAGCGAAAGAAGTCGTTAAAAAGGCACTGGGAAAAGATACATTCACGGAAGAAGAGTTGACTGACCTTACCACAAGTGACGAGAAAATTAAGCGGGCGCAATCTATTCTATTGTATGCCCTTTCGATCAACATTACCGAAGAACGTTTTAAAGAAGGCGAGGAATATTTTGACAAGGGATTAAAATACGGCTATAACCTGAATTTTGACCCGCGCAGCATTGTGGGCGATAACTACGAAAAACTTTCGGAAAAGTATTATGGCAACAACGACGTAACTGGGCCAGATGCTTCGCACGGTACGCACGTAGCGGGCATTATTGCAGCCGACCGCAACAATGCCTTGGGCATGAAAGGCGTGGCCGACAATGTGCAAATTATGGCTGTTCGTGCTGTGCCCAACGGCGATGAACGGGATAAAGATGTGGCCAATGCGATTCGTTACGCAGCAGATAATGGCGCTCAAATCATCAACATGAGCTTTGGGAAAGATTATTCGCCCAATAAAGATATTGTAGACAAAGCCATTAGCTATGCTGCCAATAAAGGAGTATTGTTGGTTCACGCGGCTGGCAACGATGGCGAAAACCTGGATACCACCAGTAATTTTCCTACGGTTAAGTTTGGCAATACAGGCAGTGCCTTGAAAGATTGGCTAGAAGTTGGCGCATCGTCCTGGCGCGACAGCTCAGAATTTGTGGCTGAGTTTTCTAATTATGGCCACCATACGGTAGATGTATTTGCGCCTGGCGTAGATATCTACTCCACTACGCCGCATCAGGGTTACAAAGATAACAGTGGAACCAGTATGGCTGCTCCCGTTACTTCTGGCGTAGCAGCGCTCCTGATGTCTTATTTCCCCAACCTATCTGCCGACCAGGTACGCGACATTATTGTAAAATCTACAGTAAAATATACTACTAAAGAAGTCAATAAGCCGGGCAAAGGAGAGGAAGAAACAGAGGAAACCAACATTGCTTTTGGCGAACTATCTAAAACGGGAGGCGTCGTAAATGCCTATGAAGCCGTAAAAATGGCAGAATCACTCTCCACGCAGCCATTATCTCCAGCAAACAATCGGTAGGTTTGAGCGATTAGGAAGCAGGTGTTAGCCTTTAGCAAATAGTTTTGTCTAGCGGAATGTATAAGGTCGGCAGCGTGCCAAACGCTGCCGACCTTTATTTTTAGCTCCCGTGGCTGGTGCGGTCCCCGCCGGGATCCTCACCAGCCACGGGGGATATTTATTTTGCAAAGATGTGTATATACGCTAGGTTCCAAACGCTGCCGACCTTTATTTTTTTATTTTACAATTAAATATAAACGTCAAACAGGTACATAAATCACTTTTTTGGTCTCGAAAAACTCTTCTGAGAAATGGTCGCTTAGGGCGAATATTTTATACTTCAGGCGGCTTTCCCGCACTTCTTCCTCTACTTCGCCCCCTTTTAGGTAAAGAATACCATTGCGAAGCGGATGATTATAGGGTTTGTTGAATTTGTTGCGCACCCAACCGTAGAAAGGAGCCAGTTGTGTAACGGCACGGCTTACTACAAAATCGTATTTGGCATGCAGTTGTTCGGCTCGGATTTGCTCTGCCTGAACATTGGTTAACGCCAGCGCCTGCGCTACCTCCTGCACCACTTTAATCTTTTTACCAATAGAATCGACCAGATGGAACTGAGCTTCGGGGAAAAGAATAGCGAGCGGAATACCAGGAAACCCCCCGCCCGTGCCCACATCAAGAATAGCAGTACCAGGCAGGAACTGAATTACTTTGGCAATGCCCAGGGAATGAAGCACATGCCTTTCGTACAGGTGTTCAATATCTTTCCGGGAAATGACATTGATTTGTCCGTTCCAAAGTTGGTATAAACCTTCCAACTGGGCAAATTGCTCGCGTTGCCGGCTGGTGAGGTCGGGGAAATATTTAAGAATAAGATCCAAATCTATTGGGTGTTAATATGATTTGTTGCTAGCTCAAGCAAACTGCCAGCAAAAGTATGGATTCGCTTTGCCCTTCTCCCTATCAACGCGCAATAATCCACTAAATGAGATCCTTCTTATCTTTCACCAGGTCATAGAGTAGCTCGCGGGAGCGGTGTAGCTGTGCTTTTACCGTACCTAGTGGCGCCCCGATTTCAACCGCAATTTCTTCGTAAGACAGCTCACGGAAATAGCGAAGGTTTACCAGCATTTGATATTTGGGGGGCAGTTTGTTAATAACCAACTGCATCAATTCCGACTTTTGGGTTTTAATTACCCTTTCCTGCGGATCCAGTTCAAGATCTCTTACATCTAGCCCTACATCGTCGCCGTTATCGTCTTTAAATGAAGCACTGATGCTGGTGGTTTCCAGGCGCTTTTTACGGATGAAATCTATGCAATTATTGGTAGCAATACGGAAGAGCCACGTGCTGAAAGTATAGTCTTTTTTGAACTTATGCAGGCTTTTAAATGCCTTGGCAAATGCTTCAATCATCAGATCTTCCGCATCATCCACGTTGCGAACCATTTTAAGAATGGTGTGGTAAAGCGGTTTTTTGTAGCGTTTCATCAGTTCGGCATACGCTTTCTCATCTCCATGATCCCTGGCTAAATCTATTAATTTAAAATCCTGAAGCGCTTTGTCTGAAAACTGCTTGTCGTCTAATTCCATTGTATCTTTTTGGTAAATAGGGTTAGCATGCCCGTAAATAGATAATAGAAAATGTATAGAAAGTCAAAAAGGGGAATAAAATACCAATCAAATGTAGCATCAAGCCTTTTGTGTATCTTATCCAGAATGATTGTAAAGGCAATCATCCGCAATAGGAAAAACCCAAGTGTGATCATTGTATAAAATTCTCCCCCGAAAATTACCATAGGAATAAAAGAAAACCAAAAGCCCACTTGGGTAAAAGTAAGTAAGCCTAGCAAAAATTTATCTTTAAACCGATAATGCTTCCCTACAGATAAATGTCTCTTTTTTTGTCGTATCCATTTTCCGTAGGTTACTTTGGGAATAGAAACCATGAAAGAGGCTGGTTGCATGCATACACTTACGTTTGTGCGGTTGGCTACTTCACTGACAAACAGGTCATCATCTCCGCCTACAATGTGCTGATGGCTATGAAAACCATTGTTATCGAAGAATAACGATTTTTTGTACATTAGGTTACGTCCCACGCCCATATAAGGAAAGCCAGCTACTGCGAAAGACAAGTACTGCACTGCGGTATAAAATGTTTCGTATCGGATAAAAAAATTCAACAAACCCGATTTTACCTTGTATGGTGAAAAGCCCAACACAATTTCTTTGCCTTCTTTCATGCTGTGTTGCATTTCCCGAATCCATTGATTGCTTACCGGACGGCAGTCGGCATCAGTCAGTAGGATCAACTCCTTACGGGCTGCTTTAATTCCCAGCGTAAGGGCGTATTTTTTGGGTGTAATATGCTGGGGCATTTCATTGATTCGCACCAAGCGGAGCTTCTCATGTTTCAATGCCTCATACAACAGGTAGTCATAGCATTCATCTTCTGAACGATCATCAACAACGATTATTTCAAAGTTGGGATGATCCTGTTTTAGCAAAAGAGGAATTAACTCCTGTAAATTTTCCAACTCATTCCAGGCACATACCACCACCGAAACGCCAACGGAAAAACTGGAATTGGGTTCTGTTGCAAGAGCGGAAGTATCCTTTCTTTGCTGCGAACCACTGATTTTTGAAAAGATAAACAATAGATATACCAGTTGAATGCCAACGCATCCGAGGTAGAGGCCAAGTAAAACAGGTACCAAGGGTAATCAATTTTAAGAAGTGAAAAATCAGTGAATTATCAACTGATAAGGTAGCAAGGTTTGTGAACAAAGATATGTCTAATTTAAAAGCTAAAGGCGTAATGTAAGGATTATAGCGTATTTTTGCGGACTAAATTTTTATCAAACCGGAAAGTTTTAAAAACGTGCTGGTTTCTACCCAATGACATTTTCGATAGAGGCCAAAGACACCCATTCTAAGGCACGTGCTGCCACGCTCACCACTGATCACGGTCGTATTCAAACGCCCATCTTTATGCCCGTCGGTACGGCGGGTTCGGTCAAAGCAATTCACCAACGAGAATTGCACGAGGACATTCGCGCTCAGATTATTCTGGGAAATACCTACCATCTATACATGCGGCCAGGCGTGGAAGTGCTGGAAAAGGCTGGGGGACTGCATCGGTTTAATGGCTGGGATAAGCCGATTCTGACCGATAGTGGTGGTTATCAGGTATATTCGTTGGCGGGCACCCGCAAAATAAAGGAAGCAGGCGTTACTTTTAAGTCGCACATTGATGGGTCTACCCATATATTTACACCCGAACGGGTAATGGACATTCAGCGCATTATTGGGGCGGATATTGTGATGGCTTTCGATGAGTGTACGCCTTATCCTTGCGAATATGGGTATGCGCGTCAGTCTATGGAAATGACGCACCGTTGGCTGAAGCGGTGCTGCGAACAATTTGATAGTACCGAAGGAAAATACCACTACAACCAAACTTTTTTCCCCATCGTGCAGGGAAGTACTTACCGGGATTTGAGAAAGCAGTCGGCGGAAGTGATTGCGAGCTTTGAAAGGGAAGGCAATGCCATTGGTGGCTTGTCGGTTGGGGAGCCAGCGGAGGAAATGTACGAAATGACAGAGTTGGTCTGTAGTATTCTGCCTGCCGATAAGCCTCGCTACCTCATGGGCGTCGGCACGCCAGCCAACATCCTGGAAGGCATTGCCTTGGGAATTGATATGTTCGACTGTGTGATGCCCACGCGTAATGCCCGCAATGGTATGCTATTTACTACGCAAGGCATTATCAATATCAAAAATGAGCGCTGGAAGGAGGATTTTAGTCCGCTTGACGCAGAATTGGGGGGCTATGCCAGCACCTTTTATAGCAAGGCCTACTTGCGCCACCTGGTCCGCTGCGAAGAGATACTGGGAGCACAAATTGCCAGTATCCATAACTTAACTTTCTACCTTTGGCTGGTAGGCCAGGCTAGGCAGAAAATTATAGAAGGCACTTTTTATGCCTGGAAAGAAATAATGGTCAAAAAATTGATGACACGCTTGTAAGTTGAAAGTAGATGAGTTTATGAGTATAAAGTCTTTACTCATAAACTCATCTACTTTCAACTCATTTACTTTCAACTCATCTACTCATAAACTCTCTTAAAATGAAGTTAATTGATCAATATATTCTCAAAAAGCTCCTAACTACCTATGTGTTTGTGGTGCTTATATTGGTATCAGTTATTTGTGTCATTGACTTCACCGAAAAGAACGAAGATTTTATTCATCATAAACTGACTGCTGGGGTCATTCTGACGGAATACTATCTCAACCTTTTCCCTTACTGGGCCAGTTTACTTAGTCCCATTACCGTTTTTATTGCGACTGTTTTTGTTACAGCCAAAATGGCCTCGCACACGGAAATTATTGCTATTCTGAGCAGCGGCGTAAGCTTCCGGCGGTTGCTGGTTCCCTATCTTATTGGCTCGACCATTATTGGAGTGATTAATTTTGGTTTGATTGGTTATGTCATTCCTAATGCTAATAAAACCCGCATTGCTTTTGAGCGACAGTATGTGAAAGGACCTTTTTACTTCGATGAGCGCGATGTTCATATCAAGGTGGCACCTAATATATATGTGTACCTGAATAGTTATACCAATATATCTAACTCCGGGTATAAGTTTACGATGGAGGAAATTGTAGGTACTACCCTGAAGCAGAAACTAGAATCGGAGCGCATCACCTGGGATTCGACCAAGCTTAAATGGCAACTCACTAATTATAAGCTTCGGACATTTGATGGCGAAAAAGAGACCATTAAATACGGTTCTCCCATCGATACGACCATCAATATGAAGCCAAAGGATTTTGATAGCAATTATATGCTTTACGAAACCTTTACCCTACCCGAATTGAATGCCTTTATTCAGGAATTACAAAATCGGGGAGCCGATGGCGTAACAACTTATCAGATTGAAAAATACGTCCGCTTTACCAGCCCTTTTGCCATTATTATCCTTTGCCTGATTGGTGTAATTATGTCGGCCCGCAAAAGCAGGGGAGGCGTGGGGTTGCAAATTGCCTCTGGCTTCGTTTTGGCCTTTATTTACATTATCTTCTTCATTATGACCAAGACCATTGCCGAGGCCGGGGCCGGTGGACTGACACCTATGGTTGGGGTATGGATTCCAAATGTCTTTTTCGCTGGCATCGGAATATTCTTATACAAAACCGTTCCCCGCTGATGACTGCCCTGCAAGCCTCTCTCAAAGACCATCTACACTTGCATTTTATCGTACTGATCTGGGGCTTTACGGCTATTTTAGGCTTAGTTATTACCATTCCGCCCGTAGAACTGGTCTTCTTCCGAACGTTTATTGCAGGGTTGGGTTTGGGCGCGATGTTGTTCCTTCGTGGTCAGGATTTTCGGCTTCCTACCCCAGAAATGGGGAAACTGTTGGCTACTGGCTTGTTGATTGCTGCACACTGGATTCTGTTTTTCGGTGCTGCCCGGGTAGCCAATGCTTCGGTTTGCTTGGCCGGAATGGCTACCAGCTCGCTGTGGACCAGCATTCTGGAACCGCTGATGGCCGGAAAACGAATTCGCTTGCTGGAAATAGGCATTGGCCTGGTCGTACTCGTTGGCCTGTATACCATTTTTCACTTTGAGTTCAACCACGCCCTAGGCGTAATTATGGCCGTAGGTTCAGCCATGCTGGCCGCCTTGTTTTCGGTACTCAACAGCCGCTTTAGTAGGCGGCACCACGCTTTTGTCATCACTTTCTACGAAATGGTGGGTGCTTTCCTGGGCACCGCCGTCTTTTTGCCTTTCTACGCCATCTGGGTAGCAAAAGGCGGACAATTGCACCTAAATCCAACGGGTAAGGACTGGTTGTGTATAGCTGTCCTTGGGTTGGTTTGTACCGTTTATGCTTACTCGGCAGCGGTCAAGCTTTTGCAGAATTTTTCGGTATTTGCCATGAACCTCACCATTAACCTGGAGCCGGTCTATGGTATTATTCTCGCTTTCCTCATCTTCCGACAAACCGAAAAAATGACTCCCGGCTTTTATTTGGGCACCCTCATTATTTTGCTGGCCGTCCTTTCTTATCCCGCTCTAAATCGGCTTACTAGCCGTGCTGTGCCTGCCAAATAGGTTGTGGTGGGCGTGTTTTTCTCCTATATTTACTACTTCTCCTAAAAATTATGAGCCAAGCCAGCGATCTGTCTAAACGGTATTCCTTTGAAGAATACACAAACCTGGAAGCTGCCAGTCAACATCGCTACGAATACTATTTCGGGGAAATATTTGGCATCGGCACGTCAGATGTTGCCAATATGGCTGGTGGTACCAAGCAGCACAATCGCTTGGTGAAAAACGTGGGAACCTTGCTGGATGGCCTGTTAGAAAAGGGCTGCGAGTCTTATAATGAAAATGTAAAATTAGAAGTAGTACCCGGAGGCTATTATGTATATCCGGATGTTATCCTAAC
The DNA here is from genome assembly GCA_040385915.1 of Bacteroidota bacterium. Taxonomy (GTDB): domain Bacteria; phylum Bacteroidota; class Bacteroidia; order Cytophagales; family ES-bin-26; genus ES-bin-26. The sequence continues at coordinate 6,013 of JAZKGK010000313.1, read as the reverse complement.
CTGCGATCCACGGGATATGGAAGATAACCTGCTGGTGAAATATCCTTCGCTGATTGTGGAAGTATTGTCTGAGTCTACTCAAAGCCATGACTTGGGCACCAAACTAGAAAACTACCTCAGGTTACCCAGCCTCCAGGCTTACCTGATCTTGCACCAACATAAAATGATGGCTCAGTGTTACGAACGAACTAATGATTTCTGGAAATATAGTTTGCTAGAAGGAGCTGAAACGTTAGTAGCCATTCCCGCATTATCCATCGAATGGAGCTTGTCAGAAATCTACGCCCATGTTCGGTTTGCTAAGTAGCTGGCAGTAATCAGCCATCCTCTCGTAACCTTCACGTTTGTCTCTGCGTTTGTTTTCCAACCATCCTAAAACCAGCTTTTAATGATTATGGAAAACAAACCCACCTCTTTTCCCCCGCAGCAGCAGAGCGAGCAGCCGGGGATGCAATATGAAATGTCGCCCCAGCCGGAAGTGATCCGCGAAAATTATAAGGGTAGCGACAAATTGGCCAATAAAGTTGCCCTGATTACGGGGGGCGATAGTGGTATTGGCCGGTCGGTGGCCGTACATTTTGCCCGCGAAGGCGCCGATGTAGCCATTGCTTACAAACAGGAAGAGCGAAAAGATGCCGAAGCAACCCGGCAGTTAGTAGAAAAAGAAGGCCGTAAGTGCCTGCTACTCCCCGGCGACCTGCGCGACTCCCAGTATTGCCAGTCCATTGTAGAGCAAACGGTGCAGCAATTGGGAAAACTGAATATCGTGGTAAATAATGCCGCCGAACAACATCCTGAGAAAACACTGGAAGACATCACAGATGAAAACCTCGAATCTACTTTCCAGACCAATATTTTTTCTTTCTTTCGGGTGACACGGGCGGCACTGAAGCATTTACAGGAAGGCGATAGCATTATCAATACGACGTCTATTACCTCGTATCGCGGTAGCCAGGAGTTGATCGATTATTCTTCTACCAAAGGAGCCATTACCTCTTTTACCCGTTCCCTTGCCAAGCAACTGGCGGAAAAGAAAATTCGCGTGAACGGAGTCGCTCCCGGCCCTATCTGGACACCCTTGATTCCGGCTACGTTTGATGCGGAAAAGGTAAGCGAGTTTGGACAGAATACGCCAATGAAGCGCGCTGGGCAGCCTTCGGAAGTAGCCCCCGCGTATGTATTTCTGGCCTCGGAAGATGCTTCGTATTTCACCGGGCAGATTCTGCACCCCAATGGCGGTGATGTAGTGAATGCCTAATGGCTGAAGAAGAAAGATTATCCTGATTGCAGGGCTGACACGAATCGGATACATTTGCCGACCGTTCCGCCTGTTCGATGCAATCAGGATAATCACTTCAAACAGCGCGGCTCCTCGGCGGTTATTCGCTTTTTATGGAAGAAATTATTCAATTGTTTGTTCGTTCTTTTGAAGATACCACCTTTAGTTCATCCGAACGCCAAGCCTTGCGCCAACTCATCGAAGCCTATAACCCTGACCGCCAAAAGCGCGATTTGCTCCGTAGCCGCATATTCGATATCGCCCGCCTTCGCTTTCCAAACCATCCCGATGCCGCTGTGTTCAATTGGCTGGAAGTAGCCAATAAAGCTTTATTGGAAAAAATGATTGCGCCTGTATCGAAGGTTTTTTTTAGTCCTGGCGAAGAATGCCTAAACGCGATTGTCAACCTATTAAATACTGCTCAAGCTACCCTTTGGTTATGCGTTTTTACCATCAGCGATGACCGCATTACTAAGGCGATTTTGCATGCAAAACAACGGGGCGTAGTTATCCGAATCATTACCGATAATGAAAAACTCTATGACGAAGGCTCCGATATTAGGCAATTAGCGAAAGCCGGAATTGATGTGCGGGTAGACAATACACCCAATCACATGCACCACAAATTTGCCCTTGCCGACCAGCAGCGCGTACTGACGGGTAGCTATAACTGGACCCGAAGTGCGGCCATGTACAACCACGAAAATATCCTGCTTACCGAAGATCTGGCCATCGTAGTGGCGTATCAAAGACAGTTTGCCAAACTGTGGGAAGAAATGGTTACGTTTGGAGAAAGGTGACCTGCTTTCGCTAGGCAACACACAGTCTTTCAAATGGATATGCTTGAATGAAAGAATTTAACTACTACCCGCTTGGCCAATTTTTACATCGGCACATATTTCAACGCATACCACTATTCCTCTTATCACTACTACTCACGGTTGGGGCAATCCCTTTGCATAGTCAGACGATGCCCTTCATCAATTACACTATCCAGGACGGGCTGCCGCAATCTACGGTTTATGCGCTTTTCCAGGATCGGGATGGCTATTTATGGGCTGGTACCCAAGGAGGTGCTTGTTCATTCGATGGTCACCATTTTCAGGTTTGGGACTCGCAGTTGGACCTTCCAGACAACCACGTAACCAGTATTTCTCAGGGCTCGGATGGTACTATTTGGTTTGGCCATCGTTCGGGCGCTGTGTCGTTTCTTAAAAACAAGAAAATCCATCCATTCCGTCATGCGCAGTTCTCCAATGGCAGCACCATAAATAGTATGGTATGGAAAGACAAGCAGTTATACCTGGCTACCGAAGGCAATGGCCTTTACTGCCTTTCTTTCGGCCAATCTCCCGCCTCTGTTACTCATTTCACTTCCCAGCAGGGAATACGTTCCGATACCCTGAAGCAAATCATTTTGAAAAACGACCACGCGCTATGGCTGGCTACGGCCAAAGGTCTGTCTCTGTGGGATATAAATAACAATCGCCTCGCGCCGATGATGGGCGACTGTCCGTGGCAGGAAAAGATAAATACGGTTTGCCAACTCCCCGACAGTACGCTCTGGTGTGGCACGCCGTCGGGCGCGATGCATCTGAATCCTCGCAAGGGAATGGCTATTATTGCGAAGATCACCAAAGCAAATGGACTACTCAATACAAACATTCAGCGAATAATTGCTGACCGGGAAGGCAACATTTGGCTGGCTACTGAGCAGGGGATTGCCCGAATAAACCGACAGGGAGTCCGCTACTTCACCAAGTCGAACGGCCTACTGAGCGATCTGACCTACGACTTACTCGCAGACCGAGAAGGCAACCTTTGGATTAGTCAGGATGACGGGATTTCGTATTACAAGGACGCTCCTTTTGAATTATATACCCAACAGGACGGGCTCGTACACAAGGAGGTATATACTATTCTGGAGTATACGCCCGGCTGTTATTGGATCGGCACAGCCGAAGGAATTTCCGTCTTCAAGCCTGGCGCTTCTCCGTCAGAGCGGTTCAGAAGCATCACTACTAGGCAGGGACTTCCGGGCAATTTTATCTATAAAATTTTCCGCGATAGCCGGAAGAATATCTGGATTGCTACGATAGGCCATGGCGTAGCTTGTTACCAAACCGACCGTAAACGATTTGTCGCTTTCGACAGTCGCCACGGGTTGCGTGGAAAAAAAGTGGCCAGTATCCAGGAAGACCGGAAAGGGCGCATTTGGTTTGCTACGTTGGATGCGGGCATTGCGGTATATCGGTACGAAACCAATGCCATACAGAGCTATCAGGCTGGGGAAGGCTTTGTAAGCAACTCGGTTTGGACGATACACCGCGACGCCCAACGACAACTGTGGTTTGGAACCAAAGACCAAGGACTTGTGCGGCTGGATGATACCACCGATACCTTTGAAATTGTTCCGGGACAGGCGCAGTTGCCTAACCATAACTTTGGCTCCATCAGCTCCGACAGCCGGGGAAACATTTGGATTGGCAGCATTGGCGGTGGCATTTTTCAATACGATGGCCATACTTTTCGGCAGTATGGAATAAGGCAGGGATTGAAGTCTAATAACCCCTATTTCATCTTTTGTGACCGGAATGATCGTATTTGGCTGGGCACGAACGTAGGGATCGACCTTTTCAATCCATTGACGCATACGGTGGTAAACTATGGACAAAAAGAGGGGTTTATGGGCATTGAAACCAACCAAAATGCGGTGTGCCAGGATAGTAAGGGCGACGTATGGATTGGAACGGTAAATGGACTGATGCACGCGCAAGCCAACTTAGAAGATAAGCCCACGTTTGCCCCGTTGGTAAGCTTGCTACGGCAACGCCTTTTTTTCGAAGAAACCAACCTGTACCAAGGCCAAAGGCTGGACCATGACCAAAATCACCTTAGCTTCGATTTCCTGGGAATAAGTCTGGCTCATACCAATAAGGTCAGTTACCGGTACTGGCTACAAGGATTGGATCAACACTGGTCACCCATATTAACTGCTTCACAAGCGAGTTATCCCAACCTACCACCCGGTTCGTATACTTTTCTGGTAAAGGCTGGTTTTGAGAAAGGAAAATGGAGCCAGCCAATCGCTTTCTCTTTTGTAATCGCGCCACCGTTCTGGAAAACGTGGTGGTTTATACTCCTGGCTTGTTTGGCTTTTGTGGCTCTTATTTCGATTGCCTACCAATATCGGGTGGCGCACTTACTCAAATTGGAAAGAGTGCGTAACAAGATTGCGATTGATCTGCACGACGATATTGGTTCAGCACTGAGCAGTATATCGATCTTCAGCGAGGTGGCTTCTAGGCAATTGGAACAAAAGGCTCCGCCAGAAACCACGCGCGAAATAGTCAGCCAGATCGGCCACCATGCCCGTGCCATGCTCGATGCGATGGATGACATTGTGTGGGCGGTAAATCCCCAGAATGATCACTTCGAAGACCTGGCCGTCCGTATGCGGGAGTTTGCCATTCCTTTGCTGGAAGCAAAAAACATTGTCTTTGACATAAACATCCAGCAACAGCTACTGGAAGCCAAGCTTGCGATGGAAACCAGGAAAAATATCTATTTTGTTTTTAAAGAAGCGGTCAATAACCTGCTGAAACACTCCGACTGTTGCCAGGTCTGGATCACGGTTCGGAAGACCGCCGATCAGGTAGAACTGCTGATCAAAGATGATGGGAAAGGATTTCCTGCCGACCAGGTAAACCGGCGTAATGGGTTGAAGAACATGCAAAGCCGGGCAACGGAAATTGGCGGCATCTTTGAAATTAACTCGGAAGTGGGGAAAGGAACCTGTGTGCGGTTGACAGCCAATATCATATAAACCTATGATTGTAACGGCCAAGCCAAAGGGCTAACTTTAACGAAATATTCAACTTATCTATTTTGAACATTCGGGTTTCGGTATTTGACGACAATAATGCGCTGAGAGACAGCTTGTATTACCTGATCTCGGGTACGCCAGGTTATGAAATCGCTGGTACCTATCCTGATTGCAGCCAAGTGCTCCAGCATCTGAAAGAGCGTCCGGTGGATGTGATTCTAATGGATATTGACATGCCTGGTATCAATGGTATTCAGGCCACAGAGCTCATTAAAAGCCATTTTCCTGAAATCAACGTGCTTATTCTTACCGCCTCTGACGATAGCGCCAAGGTGTTTGATGCCCTCCAATCCGGTGCAACGGGTTACCTGCTAAAGAAGACATCTCCTGCCAAAATTCTAGAGGCCATCTCAGAAGTAAATCAGGGCGGGTCACCGATGAATGCGGCCATAGCGCGAAAAGTCCTTGAATTTTTTCAGAAGAAGAAAAGTAGCCCCGAAAATGATTACGACCTATCTAACCGGGAAAAGGATATTCTTCAATGCCTGGTTAAAGGAGACAGCTATAAAATGATTGCCGATCATTGTTGCATCAGTATGGGGACTGTCTGTACGCATATCTGCAATATTTATAAAAAGCTTCATGTTAACTCCAAATCCGAAGCCGTTGCCAAGGCGATACGGGAGAAGCTGGTCGGATAGGGTCGCACGGGCAATTACGCACGTCTGAATTACCTCTGTGCTGGCCCTTGGTCAGCCATTTTTTTGCTCGATTCGTTTACTGCTCACCTCAGCCAACTACATTTCTTTCCTCTGATGCTGGTTTTCAGTTTCTTCTATCCTCTTATTAGGAGTGCGACTCAAGGGTTGGACAACTGCCGCTCCGTAGCGGAGGGTTTAAACCCTCCG
>JAZKGK010000312.1:0-5653 GCA_040385915.1 Bacteroidota bacterium | reverse complement strand
TGGAATAAAGTCAGCATTATACTTTATTCCAACAGACGGTTGGCCGCTGGCGCTCGCAATGACGGTATATTTTAACCCGCAATAACCGGCTAATTGGTAATTTCTTCCTGAGTTGCTTTTTTGTCTGAATTGCCAACGTTAAATAATACGCTTAGCCTAAGTGTATTGGCCAGTGGACTATTCTGCGTTAGTGGAAAGAGGTAAGAAAAATCCAGGCCTAATTTATTTGATCTTAAACCTAAACCTAGGCTAAGGAATTTACGGTCGCCTTTGTTTTTATGCTCGCCAAAATAACCAGCCCGAAGCGCAAAAGCATCCCTGTACCAGTATTCAAAACCAGTTGAAATAGAAATTTCCTGTATCTCTTCTTTGAATCCCCCTGGTGCATCGGTGAAAGAGCCGGTTACACCGGAAATAAAGCCTTTATCCGCACTTCTATTAGTGGTTACATTATTCACTGTAACCGGGTCAGGGGTCGGAACCATAAGCTTATTGAAGTCCAACGCCCAGGTTAGTTTATTATATGGATTTATAGTATTAGTAAATGCCGTACCAATTCTCAGATTGGTAGGAACAAAATCTTTATTCGAATTATTATAGGCAACTTTACCTGCCAGGTTAGAAATCATACCACCCAAGGTCCATTTAATATCCTTGCCCTTCCAGTTTAAGTCTTTGGTGTAAAAAGCGCCAATATCCGCACCACCAGTCTGACCAGCTTTGGATGAGCCGCCACCGACAGAGAAGCCATCGGTAAGGTTAGAGTTAATGAATTTAAGGTTAACCGCCATAGAAAAATTCCGACCTAATTTACGCGAATAGGAAGTTGTGATGGCAAATTCCGTAGGATTGGAATTATTGAGGAGGCCTCCATAAATATCAGTAAACTGTATACTGCCTAAGTCAAAATAAGTCAGTGAAAGACCTACTGCTTGCTTATCATCCCATTTATAATAGCCAGATAAATAAGAAAGCGACATGTCATTAATAAGATTTCGGAGCCAAGGGGTGTATGATACAGAAGCACCAAATTTTTTATCACTAAAAGCTAGCTTGGCAGGATTCCAGAAAATTGAATTGGCATCGGGCGAAGTAGCCACGCCAGCATCGCCCATGGCAGCACTGCGGGAGTCGGGAGCAATCGTTAGGAAAGGAACTGCAGTAGTAATAACGTTTTGTCCATTAATACCCTGACCGAATGTGTAAGACGCACTCGCTAAACAAGTAAAGGCGGTAAGTAGAAGAAATCTGATAATCATGGATATTGTTTTTGAAGTCGTAAATTTAGGGAATAAGATGAATAGTCAATAGGATCATCAGAGCAGAAATGCCTTTATTAGGAATGTTAACATACATATATAATTTTAAGCGTTATTTTAAAAGTATAAGCCGGTTAGATTTACTGGTCTGAGATCCATCTTTGAGAGATCGGGCTGTAATGCGATAGACATATATTCCTGTCACCAATGGCATACCCGAATCACTGCGTCCATCCCAAGCCGCTGCCTGTGTCAGTGATTCAGCCCTATCTAACGCCACAATCAGCTTTTTCATCTGTTGGCCAGTCACGTCAAAAATCTCAACAGTTATTTCTAAATCTTCCCCAGCTCGGTTGTGCTCAAACTCAAAAATGGTAAGCGGGTTCGTACGCGTGTCAAAGGGATTGGGATAATTCAACACATATTGTAAGGCTAAAGAAGCATTTTCGGCTACGATAAAATCCAACGATGCTTCAGAAGAGTTATTGTACACGTCCCAGGCTTTTAAACGAAGCGTATTTTTACCAATAGGCAAATCCTTAAGGGGATACAACACTACTCCTTTTTTATAAGTATCAGTCAAGGCACTGTAAAAACGATTCAATATAATGGGTTCGTCACCATTATTCAGTATCGCCGTAACTTCATGCCCAATACCATTTTCCGCGATATTGATGCCGCTATCATCGCTGATAAATGCCAGCAGATTTGCTTCGCGTTGCACTTCTCCTCCGCTAACGAAAGTAGTATCATTCATAAACAACTGCACCATTGGCGGTTGGTTATCGGTGGCAGGGTTAGGTTGGCTTCCACCCACGATCGCTCCAACAAAAGCACCAGCAGCATCTTCGGTTGCTTGGCTATTACGGGCGTATAAACTAATTTTTCCCTGTCCAAAACGATAATCAATGTCTTTGGGCACTACAAATGAAAGGGTAAACTGTCCGTGGGTAACTTTGGCCTTGCCTTCGAAGATTAAATTTTTGCGCAAAGCGAAAGTAATTTTTGCATTGGGGCGACCATCATTTTCAGTGCCTAGCGTTGTCAGTGGACTGCTTTTATCAAAAACGGTAGCGGAAAGCGTGCCATCAAAACTTTCCAGTCGGCTTGCGCTTCCTGACTGCCGTATTTCCCCCGTAAGTGTTACCAGGCCTAAGGCTTTCAGGGTGTCGGGCAATGCAGAAGACGATGGCTCTATGCTTTTTCCATTCAGTTGAGTCAGCACAATGTCGTGTTGCGGATAGGCAATGCGCATGGAAGGATCGCCCAGTAAAGAGAAATTCCGGTTCACACTTCCGCTGAGGCTGTTGTTCTTGGTTTTCCTCAATACGTCGCCCAGGCGCGGCATTTGTCCAGCCACAGGTTCAAATATGGCCTGGTAAAAGGCTTTGTTCAAATAGAAATTGGTATTGGAAAAAACGGGGCGGGTGGTTGTAACGAGTCCTATGCCACCATTCTTTTTGGCCATCAGGATTAATTCTGCACCCGAACTACGGGCTGGGTCATCGTAGCGGCCAAATTCGCAGGTAGCGGTTACGAAAAGTGGCAGGTTATCCTCGTTTTTCCATGAAAAAATATCAGCCAACCCCAGAATTTTCTCCTCAGCCCAACCCAACTCGCCTCCGTGGCCAGTGTAGTTCACAATCAGTGAGCCATCGTTCACTGTTTTGTTAATGGCTTGCTGTACCTGGGGTGCCAACTGGCCACTGGGGGTTATTTCCTGAGCAAAAGCATCTACATAAATTTTATCTACGTTGAGACCCGGATACTTATTTACCAGCTGTTGTGCCAAATCATCAGCAGCCAACTGATGGGTATTGTCATCGCCGTCATCGGCCACAAAGCTAATGCGATTGCGCCATTTGCCCCATATCTGCTGGCCGTTGGCATAGCGTATCAATTTGTCCACAATCGTTTGTGATTCCTCTACAGTCTTCACTGGCAGCCTGCCTACACCAATATCCAAGGTATGATCGCCCGCATTGGTCTCTATCCACTCCCCTTCCCCTTTTTCAAGAAAGCCAAAATAATCGTCTGAGGAATAGCTAAAGATGGGGTGCAGCGATTCGCGGGCTTCATATATCGGTACAAAAGCGGCTTGACTGCTGGTTCGGCTTTTGTAATCATAGGTAGCATCGCCAAACAATAGCACGTATTGCAGGATTGTACTGTCCTTGTCATAGAGGTATTTGGCCAAATCGCGAATAGCCGTGACATCTTGCTTCCCCGACGAAAACTCGTTGAATACTTCTTCTGTAGTAACCAACGCTACCGAAAGACCGTCGTGACTGTGCCGGAAATCAGCTAAACGTTGCGCCTGTTTTCGAAAGGCAGGATGGGTAATCACCAGCAATTGAGGCATAGCCAATCCGTGCAAATCCTGATTGGCCACTTTCCAGCCCGATACGGGAACATCGAAACGGGTAGAACCATTGTCCTTAAAAACAATAAATTCCTTGAGTGCAAGGGAGGAATCGCCAAAACTAGCTACGTCGCCATTAAGCGTATATAACTGATTTTGGGGCTGTAACGGGTCTGTGATATCCCAGATTTTACAGGATGACTGAGTACCCGCAATAAGAAAAGTTGCATCTGCGGCCTGGGTACTTTCGATGGAACGGAAAACGGTTTGAGTACCGTATAATTGTAAAGCTCGTTTGGTTTGAAGTCCAATAAAATTCAGATAGCCTCGCGCGGCATTCACTCCCTGTTTATCATATTCAACGGTAACACGTAGCGGAGAACTATTGCCAGCAATGTTTTTTGTTGAAAAGGTAGTTTCCTTCATTCTTCCAACGAAGTCGTATCGGCCACCTGAAATAGCAGGCACACTTTGCGTACCCACCGACTCGCCATTTAAACGCAGTTGAAACCGCGTGTTGCCTGCAGCCATGCCCAGCACCGAGGAAGTAAGATACGTAGTTTCGCCAGCAATTACTCCTGGCAAATCAAAATCTACGGCCACGTCCGTGCTAAAATCGAACGATTCGCCAACCCATTCCCTTCCCGACTGTAACAGGTTTTTTAATTCTTTTTCATGAAAAACGTAGTCATCGAAGGTAGTAATGTTGTGAACAGAAGCCACGCTAGCCTGGTCAGAAACCCGCTTTCCTGGCGTATCGGCGAGGTTTAGGAAGTAATAAGCAGTATCCGAATAAAGATTCGTTTGGTGACGGAAGCCTTGAGCGGAGGTGTCGTAATTAACCAGGTGAGGACCTTGGGCGTAAAACAGCAAATAGTCCTGGTTATCGAATTGCCCATCGCCTTCTCCAGAAACAAAAATGGCATTTTCGGTTAAATCCGTTGGACGAGCGGCGCTATTGGCTTGAGGAAGCATGCCGCCGCCATTGCCATATAGCCGAAGGTTGACGGGGTTAATTGTATTGATGGAAATGCCCAGCCGCTGTAGGAAGTCGGCATCTATGCGATGCATTCCCGATTGCACTACCCCTATTTTATACCAATTGCCTCGTGCCAGCACTGAACTTTGTGCAAAAGCACTCGAGCCCATGCCCAACAGCAGGCAAATGGCAAGAAATAAAAAACGGCCTTTCAACATAGATATTCCTCCAAGTGAATCGGTCTACCGAGGCGGTGCTGAGTATAAGACACAAACTTAAAAACTTTCGGCTGGAAAAGCAGACGGAAAGCGGTTTTAAACTTACAAAAGACAATCAGGCTTTTTCTACCATAGCAGCCTCTGAGACAGTGTATTTCCTTTGGGTTTTCACATCCCGACATAGGGCTCGGGTACGGCGGGTTGTTTCCTTCACAAACACCCGCCCATTCAACGAAAAATGCTCCCCATGCGCTACTTCGGCCAATAATATTTTGTTCGTCGCAGGCGCTTCATCGTAGGTACGAAAGATGGCTAACAAGGCCGCATCAGATCCAGAAGTGGCCGCAGGATTTACCATATGCGTTTGCAAAGCCAGTCGCAAAGGTAAAGGAAACGCTTCGCCAGCCAGCATAGGCTGCATGAGATCCCGGAAGTTTTGCTTCCATTCCTTCCCATGCGGAAGAACCTTGGGTCGACGTTTCCCCGTTGTCAGGCTAATGACCTGCTTTTGAGTAAGCAAATGCGCGACTTCGTGCAAATAAGTGAAAGTAAAAGCGTAGGGATTTAACGTACCATTGACCGAAATGCGGTGTCCTTTCAGCGATGAATATTGGTAGTCGCCCAAGCGGGTGCGTCGATTCTTGGCTATTATGAATAAAAAACCGTGTTGCTGCCACAAGTCATAGCAGTATTCAACCGTCGAGGCAGGGAAGTAATTATTCCATTGCACAGATGTGCGGATTAGTAGATTAGTAGATGTCCCAAGGTATAGATCTCTCCAGGCTGATGTGACTCTTTATCTTTAAGTTGAATTACTGAGCGTTATTAGTCGTGG
>JAZKGK010000311.1:0-9580 GCA_040385915.1 Bacteroidota bacterium | reverse complement strand
CCAATAATACGATTACCTTTATAGGCTTTCTTTACCAGCTTAATAGACTTTTGCCTTCCGACGGTGATGGGTATCACAACGCCGGGAAATAATACTGTGTTTTTTACCGGAAGAATGGGCAGCTCACTTGGAATTTTATACTTCTCGTTATTCTCCTCCTCATCGGTGGATTGCAGGGAAATCATTTCCACTCCTTCATCATCGGCAATTTGTGCAGATAAAATATTACTATAAAAATTCTTGCTTTTATTATTCATGTGCTTTCCCTAACCTTGCCAAAATGGCATATATTTAATGTAAGAAACCAGTATTTGCATAGACAATCAGTAGTCAAAATATAGTTTTCAAGCCTTATGCCAAACTTTTCAGACTATCAGGGAAGGTTACTAATGTTGACGCAGTAAGATACAATTTAGTCGAATTTAATTATATTTCTGCCTTAAAATAAATGAATTTCATCAATCATTCCATTCATGACCTTCCGAAGGCACCTATTGTTGATATTATTGATGGCATGGTTAGGGAGCCAATCCGATTTGATGGCTCAGAAACCTGACAAAAAAAAATACCGCTCCAGGGCTATTGGTGGCGTTAGAAACGATAGTGCTGCCGTCGCTGCCCTCATGCAATTCGATTTCCCGAACCTAAACAAAATTCCTTACTATTACGATGGCAAATTACTCTCTCAAATAAATAAGTACGAACGGGATCACCAATGGGAAAAAGCGTATCCCCTGCTTGCCCAGTATGTCAATAACTTCGGCCTTCAGAATTTTTACCGTGATACCCACATGCTCTGGCGTTTGGCTAAACTAATTGAGCTGCTAGATGATATTGAGAAAGCTAAATTTCTGTACCGATTAGTACTAAAACATACACGAGGAGATATTAAAGAAATTAGAAAGGTAGAATTATACTACGACTCCCTCTCTAAATACGATAATGACTACTACGTTCCCATTGAATATTACTACGAACTGGTAGAATACCGCAAGTCTATCGACACTTTGCGCCCACCAGTAGGCGTACTGCTCAATATGGGAAGTGAAATAAATTCTCCCGCCGAAGATTATGGTCCCACCTTAGGTCTTAACAACGATCTCCTGCTTTTCACGTCGAAACGCAACCAGCGCAAAGTGCAGGTTAACCGAACCATTTACAACGAAGACCTCTATTTTTCTCACCGGGTAGATGGTTACTGGGAACCTGCCGAAGCCCTGAAAAAAATCAATACGCCTTACAACGAAGGGTCGGCACGCTTGAGCAAAGATGGGAAAAAACTTTACTTTTCGCGCTGCGAAAGCCCTGATAGCTACGGCAAGTGCGATATTTTCCTGGCTGAGCTACAAGCTGACAGCACTTGGGGCAACGTGCATAACCTGGGACCAAACGTAAACAGCACCGCCTGGGACTCGCACCCTGCTTTGTCGCACGGAGAAGACACGCTGTATTTCGCTTCCGACCGCATTGGCGGTTTTGGCCTTTCGGATTTATATTTTACTTACAAACTAAAAGATGGCACCTGGGCTCCCTCTCAAAACCTGGGACCAACCATCAATACCCGGCAAAGTGAGGTAAGCCCTTTTTATCATCCTATCTACAATGTGCTGTATTTCAGCTCTAACGGGCAGTTGCTGGGTTTCGGAGATTTCGACATTTACAAATGCTATAACTTTGGTGGCCGCTGGGCAGAACCTAAAAATATCGGACCGCTGGTGAATGGCAAAGGCAGTGAATATTACTTTGCTATCGACTCTCACTCAAAAGAGCTGTTCTATGCCCGTTCGGAAGAAAACACTATGAAGAACCTGGATTTGCAGTCCTTTCCACTCCCGATGGAAGCGCAACCGCTGGCAATCACGCGCTTCGAAGGCTCCGTACGCGACTCTATCACGGGTAATCCCTTTACTGGCATTGTTTCGGTAATCGACCTGGACGACGCGATTGAAGTGGCACCTAAGTACCTGCGCCCCGATGGTAGTTATAATTTCGACCTGGTAAAAGATCACAAATATTTAGTAATTATCACCGGAGAAGATTTTTTCCGTATCGAACGTTCTTTCGTACTCCAAGGAGACACGGCTATTAATATTGAAACACCGGCCTTAAGTCTACAGAAATGGGCTTTTGCTTCGGTAGAATTTGAAGGAAGCAAGGCTACTATTCTTCCTGATATGCACGCTGACCTTAACAAGGTCGTAGATTTCATGCTAGATCACCCGGCCTTCAAACTCAAGATTTCGGGCCATACTGATTCGGATGGCGATGCGGCATCTAACCTAAAACTTTCCCAACGCCGCGCTGAGGCAATTAAGGCTTATATCATGAAAAAAGGATATATCACCACCGAACGCATTGAAGCAATAGGGTATGGAAGCAAACTTCCGATTATTAAACAGGAACTCACCGACGAACACAAAAAGATTAATCGCCGGGTGGAATTTGAAATTACCAAGCAGAAGGAAAATTAATGTGCGGATTGGTTGATATGCAGATGTGCGGATAATCTTTCCGTAATACAGTTTTTTCACGATGCGATCTCGCCAATAACCTAGACGAGAAGAATTCGATGTGCTACTATGTGGCAGATAGTTTTTTCAAAGAGCAATAAGCTGAATAAGGTTATCTCCTTTAAAAAGAAAGGTTTTTTTGACGGTCAAATAAGTGAGGTTCACTACGTTGGTTTGGTCATCAAATACATCAGTCAGGATGGCATTGCGCACACTAAAGCCGTTAATACTTTCATTGCAGGGCACTTCCAGATAAATCCAGGTAGCATCTACTTCAAATTCCTTCCCAATAAAATGAATGGTTTTTTGTTGACCTTTCTGGTCGGTCAATCCGAATTGCTTCTTCACGTAAGTCTCCAGCAGTCTGTCTTGCTGGTTAGTATCATCTAGCTTAATTTTTCGGTTACTCTCTTTAGAAAGAGCTAATTCCAAATCATCGGTAAACACGCGTAGACTTACCTCTAACACCTTGGCCTTGGCATCGTAGTTAATTTGCGCTAAACTGGTATGGAAAGCGTGAGGTGGCCTTGCACCTACGTTCATCGGACAAAGCAGCACGTATGCTGACACAATGAAAGCAATCAGATATTTATTCATCGTTGTAAAATAAAATCGCCGTTTCAGGAAGCACCAAGGGTATGCATGGTATTTCTTAAAACGGCGATCTTAACCAATAGCTATCTAAAGCCGTGATTCTTTATGAAAAGAAGTTTTTAAAGATATCATTGAAGACGGCAAAAACCATGAGGCTGAGCAACAATACCATCCCGATTTTCTGCGACACTTCCAGGAACTTGTCCGAAGGGCTGCGGCCAGAAACGATTTCGTACATCAGGAACATCACATGGCCACCATCTAGTGCTGGAATGGGGAGGAAGTTCATAAAGGCGAGCGCCATAGATAGCAAACCCGTTACATTCCAGAACCGTTCCCAAATCCACTGACCACTGTACAAATTCTGGGCAATGGCAATGGGGCCACTCAGCGATTTAGATGCCGATACTTCGCGGCGGAAGATTTTTCCAAAGCCTTTGATGGTATCGAAAACTACACCAAATGCTTGTTCAGTACCTTTCACTACCGACTGCCCGAACGTGTAACGAGTAGTAGTATAGTTGAGCAGCGATTTTGCCTTAAAACCGATCACTGCATTACCATCTTTTTCCTCTATTACATTCACCTTCAGATTTATTAGCTGACCATTGCGGTCTACCTTCATCGCAATCTCTTTATTACGATTGGCTTTCAGACTTTCGTGAAATTCGTGAAAAAAGTGGATGGGCGTGGCATTTACTCCTACAATGCGATCGCCTTCTTTTAAGCCTGCCTTCGCAGCAGGATAGCCAGCCGTAACTGCGCCAACCTTGAACGGCTCTATCGCCTCCAGAAACATGCGCGCATTTTTCTTATCTGTCAGCTTTTCAATAAAGTCATTCGGAATATCAATATGAATCATTTGCCCGCCCCGGTCTACGGTATAAGAGCTATTAGAGCTAAGGAAAACGTCCGAACTTCTCAGTTCAGAGAAATATTCATACGGCTTGCCATTCACTTTTACGATCTTATCTCCGGTTTGTAAACCAATTCCTTTGGCTAAATCATAGGCTACAATGCCGTATTTGGCTTCTTTGGCAGGGAGGTTACTTTCGCCATTGATATAAATCAGGAGCACAAAAATAAAAATGCCCGTAATCACATTGACAATAATACCGCCCATCATCACGATCAGGCGTTGCCAGGCGGGCTTGGAGCGAAACTCCCAGGGTTGAGGTTCCTGAGACAACATTTCGGTATCCAACGATTCGTCGACCATTCCTGAAATCTTCACGTAGCCACCCAAAGGAATAGCGCCTATTGAATACTCCGTTTCGCCATATTTTATACCAAATAGTTTAGGAGGAAAGCCAATGGAATACTGCTCTACGCGCATTCCAAATACTTTAGCTGCCACTAAGTGTCCTAACTCGTGCAAACCCACTAAAATGGACAGTCCTAAAATCAACTGCCCAGCCATAATTAATATTTCCATGTTTTTTTTACTGTGGCGCTTACTGGCAAGCTTTTTATAAAGCCAGTTTTAACAAATTGAAATGATTTAAATACACGCTAAAGCGATCCGTCTTGCTTCTAAATCGGTGTTCACATAGTCTTCATAGGAAGGACTGGCAATATACGGCACTTTTGCCATACATGCCGCGATCGTGTCAGAAATCTCCAGGAATCCAATTCTATCCCCCAAAAACTCGGCTACAGCTATCTCATTGGCTGCGTTGATGATACAAGGCATATTCCCTCCCTGATGCATGGCATCGAAGGCCAGTTGCAAGTTGCGAAAGGTGTTTACATCGGGCTTCTCAAATGTAAGTTGTGGATATTGGCTGAAGTCGAACCGGGGAAAGGTAGATTTTAACCTTGCTGGATAACTGAGCGCAAATTGTATGGGAAGCCGCATATCGGGCAGTCCCATCTGAGCCTTGATACTACCATCTTCAAACTGTACCATCGAATGAATGATCGATTGCGGATGAACCACCACCTCTACCTGTGAAGCCTGTAAACCAAAGAGCCACTTGGCTTCGATCACTTCCAGTCCCTTGTTCATGAGCGTGGCCGAATCGATGGTTATTTTGGCACCCATTACCCAATTAGGATGTTTCAGTGCCTGAGCCTTGGTAACTGTCCGCAGGTAATCGAGGTTTTTTCCCCGGAAAGGGCCACCAGAAGCTGTCAGAATAACTTTCTCAATCGGGTTGTGGAACTCTCCCACCAGGCACTGAAAAATAGCCGAATGCTCCGAATCGACTGGATAAATATTTACTCCTTTTTCTTTTGCCAGCCTGGTAACCAATTCACCCGCTACCACCAGCGTTTCTTTATTGGCTAGCGCAATGGGCTTACCTGCCTGTATGGCACGAATGGTAGGGAGCAAACCTACGTAACCAACCAAAGCTGTCAGTACCAAATCCACACTATCCATTTCTACCACCGAGGCCAGGGCGCTATTGCCTGCGTATACCTTAATACCCAACGGATCGAGCGCAGCAAAAACCTGATCATACCGGTCTTCGTTGCCAATAACAACCACATTTGGGCGGAATGCAGCACTCTGCTCGATGAGTAAGTCAGCATTGTTTTGGGCCGTAAGTACTTCGACCTCAAAGGAGTCAGGGTGAGATTTGATAACATCCAGGGCTTGGGTACCAATAGAGCCAGTGGAGCCTAGTATTGCAATTCGACGTTTGGGTGGTATCATGAAGTGAGAAAGCCGTTCTTTGTAAGCCAAATATCCTGAACGAATACCATCGAAAAAGAACCGCTGGTTGATAAATCTGCTGCAATTTACATATTTACGGAAATTTGCCGTCCATTGATTGGACAAACAAAAAAAGGCGCACAACGGCAGATAACCAAAGGCAAAAATAAGGCTTACTGTGCAGCAACGGCACTTCGATGACGGACAGTGGAGTGGGCTACGCCAAAATGAGGCGGTAAAACTACGGCTGGGTACATTTGCAAGACTGCAATTTTAATAATGGCCAGGTGGTGGATAGTATGCTCAATATTATAGGCCAGCTCCCGATACACAGTTGTTTTTACAAAGGAAGACTCCGCCTCATGTTGGTAACAAACTTGCAGCAATATTTCCTGATCTCCTTCCAGCTTATCAATGGAATAGGTGAGATTTTCTAGGATAGTTCTTACAAAAGCGGGGTCAGTTTCAAGCATCAGGTTGCGTTCGCGCGCATCATAATTGATTACTCCAGCAGCGATGCCTTTCAATTGGCATTCCCAAAACTCGATGATATGCCTTACGTGGTTCCCAATGCTGTTCTTCGACAGAAGTCCCAATGGTGCGGCATATTGCGTTGGACTAAGTTGCGCCAACAAACCTACCAATTGTACTAATACCTCCTGTGATGTTTTGACTAGCATACAAAATGAATTGACCTAAAAAAATATTTTACCTGTAAATTTAATTTTTTCTTTAAAAATACAAACTCACAGTGGCAATGGCAAAGCGATTGACTTATCTACTTGACTGTGTTTTTCCAATTGGTATCTGCTTTTTTTTTCAGACTTGCTTCGTCCTTGTTCCACTTGGGCAGCGTATTGGTGAAAAACTTATTGTAGAACAAGTTTAATTTCCCGTCTACTATCTTAAATGTTTCGGGATCTACTTCTACTTTTTCGCCATTGAAGCCCATCGCGTAAGCACACCAGCCTCCGTAAACAGGCTCGTATTTGGCGGGTTCTTTCTCAAACAGGTCAAGGTCGGCTTTATTGGCAAACCAGTAAGTAACGCCTTGGTAAGTCTGCTGAAAAGTTTTACTTCCTTCCACTGCCTTTTTTTGCGTGAAATACGCCACAGGATCATACCCTTGTAAAGCAATGCCTTTCGTCAGGTTCCAATGCTTCTGCCGTAATGTGACATCGGCTTGCGCGTAAAGCTGGGTAGCCGAGAAGCAATAACTCATCAATAAAAGGAAAAGATAGATCACTGATTTTTTCATGGTAAATTAGAAAACCAACGTAAATGAAATAATTGATGGCTCAAAAATACCATGTAAATGCCGTTTGATTTGTCGTCCGACGGACATATCCATTTTTATTGACCGATGGAAAGCGTCCCAAGAAAGACTGACCTTTGAATACTTGCTCACGAATTATGTAACTTGCTTGTCGTTTTACGCTGGAATAGAAGAAGCATGAAGAATTATTTAGATTCATTGAATGAGCCCCAACGGGAAGCGGTGCTGCATACAGAAGGCCCGCTCATGATTATTGCGGGTGCCGGTTCGGGCAAAACGCGGGTACTTACTTACCGCATTGCTTACCTGATTCAACAGGGCATTGATCCATTCCGCATTCTGTCCCTCACCTTTACCAACAAAGCAGCCGCTGAAATGCGCAGCAGGCTTGAAAAATTGGTCGGGAATGAGGCCCGCAACATTTGGATGGGAACATTCCACTCTGTTTTCGCCAAAATCCTTCGGATTGAAGCAAGCTATCTGGGCTACACCAACAACTTTTCTATCTACGACACTGACGACTCTAAGTCATTGCTACGAAGCATTTTGAAGGAGTTGAATCTAGACGACAAAACGTACCGTGTTAATAATATTTTCAGCCGAATTTCTGGGGCAAAGAACCGACTCATTTCCCCTGCCGAATACGAAAGAAGTCCACTCTACCGTGCCGACGACGAAGTGGCCCGCGTTCCCGAAATGGGTCGCATCTACCGTATTTACAAAGATCGCTGCTTCAAAGCCAATGCGATGGACTTTGACGACCTGCTTTACAATACCAACGTACTCTTCCGCGATCACCTCGACATACTAAATAAATACCAGCAAAAGTTTAAATATGTGCTGGTAGATGAGTTTCAGGACACCAATATTTCGCAGTACCTCATCACGAAAAAGCTAGCGGCTGTTCATCAGAATATTTGCGTAGTGGGCGATGATGCCCAGAGCATTTACGCCTTCCGAGGCGCAGACATTCAGAATATCCTCAACTTCGAGAAAGATTATCCAGACCTGTCGGTAATTAAACTGGAGCAAAACTATCGCTCTACGCAGAACATTGTCAATGCAGCTAATTCCCTGATTAACAAAAACAAAGCACAGTTACGAAAGTCGGTTTGGACGGCCAATGCCGAAGGGTCACTGATCGAAATCATCAAAGCCACCTCCGACACCGAAGAAGGCCGGTTTATTGCCACGTCCATTTTCGAGGAGAAGATGAACAATGGCCTGCGAAATACCGATTTCGCCATTCTTTACCGAACCAATGCCCAGTCTCGCTCTTTCGAAGAGGCTTTGCGTCGACTTAATATCAAGTACCGGATCATCGGTGGCCACTCCTTTTACCAGCGCAAAGAAGTAAAGGACTTGCTGGCCTACCTTCGCTTCACGGTGAACCAAAGTGACGAAGAAGCCTTTAAACGCATCATAAACCTGCCTAAGCGTGGCATAGGCGATACCAGCATTGCCAAGATTGTAGTCACCGCAGCCGAAAATATCACTTCAGTATGGGACGTGGTCAGCAATATTAACCACTACCTGACAGGCCGTACCGCCGGACTGATCGACCAATTTGCGATTCTCATCAAGAGTTTCAAATTGATGCTCGACACGAAGGACGCTTACGAAGTTGCCTCGCACATAGCCAAAACTTCCGGCCTCCTGAAAGAGCTCTACGACGATAAGACGGTAGAGGGAATGGCGCGGTATGAAAACATCCAGGAATTGCTCAATGCCATTAAGGAATACGTAGATAATCCTGAAAACGAAGAAAAAAGCCTGAGCGCCTTTCTACAGGCAGTTTCGTTGCTCACCAGCGCCGATGAAGACGAAAAAGACACCGACCCAGATAAGGTAACGCTGATGACGATTCACTCGGCAAAAGGGCTGGAATTCCGCAACGTATATATTGTGGGAATGGAAGAAGATTTATTCCCTTCTCAAATGATGCTTGAAAGCCGCGCCGACCTGGAAGAAGAACGGCGATTATTTTACGTAGCCATTACCCGAGCAGAGCAAAAGCTGATGCTGTCTTATGCCGAAACCCGCTACCGCTTTGGCCGATTGAAGGGCTGTGAGCCTAGCCGATTCCTGAACGAAATTGATGAAGCGTACATCCAAATGAAACGGGGCATCAGAAGGCACGGCACTGACAACAATGCACCACAACGCAAAGGAAACCAGGCCAATGAAGCGGAAGCAGAATACAAACCTGCCGCTCCAACCAGTTATGTCCGTAATCTGACGAGCCGCCCTATGCGTTCGGAAGTAGTCAAGCCAGCCACCAACTATACGCCTTCGCCCGACTTTTCTCCCAGTGATACGACCAGACTGCAAGTGGGCATGCGCGTAGAACACTTGAAGTTTGGCTATGGTACCGTAACCACCGTTGAGCAAGC
Source organism: Bacteroidota bacterium (assembly GCA_040385915.1). Classification (GTDB taxonomy): domain Bacteria; phylum Bacteroidota; class Bacteroidia; order Cytophagales; family ES-bin-26; genus ES-bin-26. Next base: position 148 of record JAZKGK010000311.1, on the reverse strand, counting down.
AGGCAATGACCGCAAAGCCCACATCAGCTTCGAAACCGTTGGCGAAAAGACCCTGCTACTGAGCTTTGCCAAGCTTCGCATTGTAGAATAATGCAATTAACAATGCGAATCAAGAGTTGGAATGTAAAAACTGCCCTATTAGTGGATT
>JAZKGK010000310.1:7882-12535 GCA_040385915.1 Bacteroidota bacterium | reverse complement strand
GATTCCCGCTCCTGGTACAAAAAAGCCTCTTTACGTAACGTAGAGGGGCTTTTTTTATGTTAGGTCAAGCTATGGGTCGAGTAAGATAAGGCAACATGCTAGAAAGTTGGATTTGCATTCATACTTTTCTATCTGGTCTTATGCTTACCTTCCAAGAGTTCAATAAGCTACCTGAGCAAGACCAATACACCTACGTATGGAATAAGTGCCAGTTCCTGGCTAATTACGTGGAGGATGAAATGTTCTATGCCAACCTTTACTATGCTGGATCATTCTTTATCGAACGGGGCCGCCCGAGCGGTCTGGTACAACACCGCCGAAAACAAGATTGACAGCCTGCTTACTTTTAAGAATCGCCACAAGCTGGAGCCTTACCTGGAGAAGATTGATATTCAATCTTTGCTGTAAGTATGCGAACCGTTCATGTTTATTAAGGTATACTCATCTAGGCAGATCAGGTTTAGCAAAGGGGGGATTAATATAGATAACCTGGTTTGAAAACCTAATTAACTTTAACATTGACTTGACCTATGAACAAGATAAATTGTCATATTCATAGGTCAAGTCAATTCAATAGTTAGTATTGATACCCAAAAGTATAGAAAGCTATACCTTCAGATACTAAATCAGAATAATTCATTTGAACTTGAGTATAAAAATGATCTCCATTCTTTGTATTGCGATACCGATAAATAGGAACAGTACCAGGAACCTGATTACCAAAAGCATATCCTAATATACCTTCTGACACATATCCATTGCTACCATTACCTAATTCTGCCCAATTAGTTGTGTACAAGTGATAATTGTTTGTAGTTGACCTATAACGATATACAGGCGCAGGAGCGTAAGCTTGGGTAGAAGCAATATAAAATTCAATACCTTCTAGAGTGTAAGTGCTATTACCCTTCCCTAATTCACCCCAATTTCCTGTATAAAAATGATCCCCATTGCTGCCTGAATAATATCTATAAACAGATTGAAAGCCAACAGGAGTTACTTTAACAGGATAAAGTGTAGTAAGAGCAATGATATCTTGATTTGTAAAGGGACGATTTGTATTATTAGAACAAGCTAGCATCCAAGAGTTGCCAACAGCATTAGTAGGTGTGCCTGGAATATGAACTGCTCCATTGTCTCCATTACCTTCATTAGGATCAAAGCCTTCATTTCCACAACTAAATCGTCTATCCATAAAATCAGTATGACGAAACCCTATAGCGTGTCCTATTTCGTGCGCTATTGTAGTAGCCGCATCTGGTCTAGTAGTTGTGTTATTATAATAAAATGTATTTAGTTGAATTGTCGTAGCGGGATTTCCATTAGATGGATTTCCTCCACTAACCCCTAGTGTTAGGCTATTTTCAAAGAAGGATACGATTCTTATATCAGCATTTGCTGAGTTAGTGGTTCTTTGAAAACTCAAGCCAATATTTTGATTATTGTATCGTGCGAGAGCGTCATCAAATGCATTTTGCATAAACGAGCCAAACCCCGTATCCATAAAAACTTGAAGGACTCTAGGAGTTGCCACAACAAGTTTATTGGTTCGATAGTGTTCTACCCTTCCGTTCGGAATGGAAACTAATGGCCCATTGGCTGATAATTCATTAATTTGCTCTGCAGTAAAAAGAATGTCATACTCAACTAAATAGCCATTTTGGAATTTCCTAAGGCCTTCACTGGTATCGAACCCGGCCTCTTGTAATTTGCTAATAATGTCTTTGGGCACTTCATCACTTTTATTAATTGCAACAACGTCGCCTGGATTGTCTTTTTTACAAGATGTAAGTGGTGAAAATACTGCTACACTGAAGCAGCAAAATAAAAATTTCTTCCAAGAAGATTTTATAATCATAAAGCTCATAAAAGGGGATTTAAATAAATGTTAGACGTGCAAATAAAGACATAATTCATACATATATGCAAATTATAAAAAATAAAACTTTCCATTTGTAGTGAAAGCTTGCCTAGCTAACTCTTAGCTACCATCAATTCACCACTTGGGTATTATACCTGAAGAACCGATGCTCTGCAACTACTGTCTATTCCTTGTGGGCTCCAAATGAGGCAAAGGAGTTTCCCCGCATGTAGCCTTTGCTATATCTTAGTAGAACGTCAAAGCTTATTTCCCCCTCAAACACCCGAAAAAGCGCTCTAGAGGGGAGGGCTCACCCAGTGGGTCTGGAGGTTTTCATCAGTGTTGCGCTTCCTATTTAAAAGGTTACCTCAGAAAGGCGTTTCCCATCGAAGACCCACCGGGGAGGGCTCAAGGATGCTTACGCGCACAGTTGATTGGTGTAATTTTTTTACAAATACCCATTACGCCGCCTGTAATCGCCGGTCCCTCCACATCTGCCAGTCAATCTCGTAATCGATCTTATTGATCCATACTTTCACTGGTTTGCATTCGGAGTGGATTAATAATTGAAGCCGGTAGTTCTCCATATCCTCGGGAGCGGGCTGCAATTCGTAACAGCACTCTAGGCTTCCTATAACAAACCGACTCAAATAATAGAAATAATCCTTTCGATGGCGCGCGTAGCAAGTCAAAGCCATCTCATAGCAAGCAGCAGGTAACCGATGAATTGCAAGCTCTGCCTGGTGGCGTTGACCACACTCAATCAAGTGTGCAGCCTGTTCCAGGGCTTGGATGGTGTAGACAAAGGTTTGGAAGTCAGTCATTGGCTTATAAGGTCGCTTTGGCCTGGTTGGCATTCACTGACTTATTCACGGTGTTGATGTCGGTCACTGATACAAATAGCTTCTGTCCCTTCATTGCGGCAATCAGTCCGTTGACTAGCTCCGTGTTACCTGCTCTACCATTGGATATACTGCGTGCTGCCATTCCGCCATCAGCTAAGGCTAGTCCACCGTTATACATCCCCCCGATTGATGGATTGCCTCGTACAGCTCGCCGTAATCGTTCCGCAGCATCCGCCAAAGTCGCCCCATTTTGGGTACGAAGTACCGCAGCAGGAATTATATATTCGGATTGGTGATAAGTATAAGGCTTGTCACCAAGATTATTGGCTTCTTCGTGGGGATTACCTGGGGTGGTATAGCCTCCTTCGTAGAACTGGGGCTTGGGGACTTCGGCGGATTCCGTTAGTAATTGTTTGGCTTGTGCAATATTGCCTAGTACAGTGGCAACGCCAAGAGCCACCTGCGCCGCAAAGTCGTAAACTGAAAGCGATGAATCCGAAGCCGCTCGGATCACGCCAGAAATTGCCTTAGCAGTATCTATACCAATCTGAAATAGCGCGATAGCTTTAGCAAATTCCGCCGCTTGTGATGCATTCTTAGCTCCTAATTCAAGTAGTGAACCAATTGCTGCTAGTCCGGTGGTTGCTAGTTGGAATTTTGCATCTTCAATGTGTTGAGCGTTTTGAAGATCATTATTGCGGATACCATTTTTGGTTTCGGCAATAGCTCTCTCAATCTCAACAGTCTTATCGCCATGGTCTTTTGCGGCTTGAAGTTGAGATTCCTGAAATTTGAGTTGACTTTCTAAGGTTTGCTTCTGATATTCATACTCGCTGATTTGCCCGTTCAATCTAGCCTGGAGAATGGCTAGGCTTCTTTCAGCTTCATTTTGAGTAATGTCCTTAATCGTATCTTCAAATTCAAGATCTTTTTCTTTATTTTCTCTGGCAATAGAGGCCACAATGTCATTGAACCTTTTATCCAGGGCATCTTTGGCAATCTTAATACCTTCTTGAGCCAACTTCCTTTCCAGTTCAGCGGTTAACCGCCCATAGTCTTTGGCATCCTGTAACTGCCGCTTAAGCGCGTCAAATTTCAGGGCAGTGACAGCTTCTTCATAGTCGGACTGCGTGAGTGACCCCTTAGCCAATGATTCAAGCAATTGGGTTTCCTGTTGGGCATAAAAGTCAGTGGTGAGTTTTACCTGTTGGTCGTATTCGGTTTTAGTACGAGCCAGATAGTCCGCCTGCGCTTTGGCTTCTGCCTCCCGGGCGGCTTTGGTGGCAGCAGCTCGCCTGGCAGCAAATTGCTCCTGTAATGCGGCCTCTCGGTTGGCGATCTCCTGTAACTTATTGGCTGCATCGGATTCCGCTTTTATCTTTTCTATTTGGGCGGTTTGGGTGGCCTTCAAGTCCGCATCTTGCAGCAACTCCCTTTTATGGTATGAATCCACCAGCCTTTGAAGCTGATCGTCATTCAGTTTGGCAAGTTCGGCATCGCTTTCTTTCCGCTGCTTGGTAACATTAAGCGCACGAAGCAAGGCGATTCGATACGCATCTTCTTGCAGTTTTACCGCTTCCTTGGTCGTTTCGGATTCAAGCTTTCCAGCCTGAGCAAGCAAGGCGATCCTCTCCTTTTCAGTTTTATTCCGGTCTTTAGCAGTAAGTAAAGCTTTGGATACGGCGGCTTCAGCTATAGCGGTTTTGACGGCCAATGCGTCCTGAGAGTCTTCTAAATCCTGCGTGGCCTTGGTGAGTTCTATCTCTGCTTTTGCTGCATTAACGGCCTCTTTCGCTAATTCGCTAAAGGCAATAGTGGTATCATTGAACGTTTTTTGACCCTCAGCAAATGCTTGCTTTGCTCCATTATAGCCCTTTTTAATTTGGTCTAAATCTGCGGTGGCTATCCCTACCAATACATCTTTTAGGGCAGTGGCTCCGGTAATCA
>JAZKGK010000310.1:0-7872 GCA_040385915.1 Bacteroidota bacterium | reverse complement strand
CTTCCCCGTAGTCTTTGAACAAGACCAAGCCTTTCGTAAAGACCGTGAATCCAACCTTTAAAGCATTAATCCCCTGCTCCAACTTATCCGCCCCCGCATCAGTAGCTTTGAAGAAGGCTACCAAGCCCACCAGGAAGAGAATAATGGGAACCGCAGTTAAGGCAACGAGTGCGCCCTTGGATAAGCTTACGCCTTTGGTAAAGGTCTGAATTCCTTCAAAGCCATCTTTGAGCGATTCCGATGCTTCACCCACGCTTACGCCAAAAATGTTGATTTCTTTGATGTAGTCGCCTATGCCCCGCTTGTTGCTCCCATACTGCTTTTCCTGCTCTCTTAGCTTGTCGTTAAGTTCTTTGGCTTGAGCAACCAAGGTTTTGCCTAGGTCAGAATGCTCTCTTTCTTCTTCGGATAAGCCGCGAATCGCTTGCACCAATAGAGAGTAACGGGCAGACATTTCATTGAGGCTTCCCGTATTGACCTTATTCACCCTTTCGGCCAGGGATATAGTCCGATTGAGATTGCCCTGTTCGGTAGTAAGGTCTTTGATGGCCTTTTGCGACTGGGTATATGCTTTGGCGTGGGCTTCCGCCGTCAGCTTACCCTCTTTGAATTCTGCATTCAAGGCCGCCTGTGCGGTCTTTGCAAGGGTTAATTGTTGCGTTAACTCAATGGATCTTTTCTCCGCAGCGGCTGTATCAAACTCAACCCTGATAATAACTTTTTCTTCTGCCATAGCGATCTCTGTTTATAGGCGTGTTCAATAGATTGATAGGTGATAAATAGGCGGGTCTAAATCGAAAATCGATACGTGGCTGCTTGCGGCTTCATCTCAAAATAGATCCGCATCATAACCATATCGGCTAGATCTGGGGACCGGCCCAGTAACTGCTTCATCTCATCCTTGCTGTTCACCGCTAGCTTACCGTCTCCGTCTGGGTTCTTGCGCTTGATGACCTGCAATTCTTCCCCTAATCGCTCACTAACGGATTTGCCTAGCCATTCTTTCTGAGCGACTAAGGGATCAATAAAGACACTATTGGTATTCATCAACTCGGCCAGGCCAAAGTAGCATTGGGATTTGAGGTTCTGGTAGTTTTCTTTTTTACCCTGGCGGACTAAAGGCGTGCTGTTGTTGACAAAGGAGACGCAGCCCTTCAACTGATCGGCTACTCCTCCACCCACTCCATCCACATCAATGACGATTCCTGACCGGGCTACCTTGTGCTTTTCAGCTAGCTGACTAATGGTATAAGCTGATACATCCGTAGGAACCTTACTCAGAATCGCAATCTCAATCAGCCGTAAGCCATCCCATACCCCAATGACGGTATTGTCTTTTCCCAGCCGAGCAATATCCGCCGAGATGTACTTCTTGCCAGTCTTCACAAAGAAGTTACTGTACATATCCCCAATCTTAGTATACTTGAAAAGGGCGTTGTCTGAGGTATCATACTCCCAGATGCCATACCGCAACCGTTGCAACTTGATGGGATCAGTAATGCTTTCCAAAGCTTCTAAGGAGCCTTTATCCCGTTTATGGTTATCAGTGGCCAGGGATTGAATGAAGCGGTATTTGCTAGGTAGTATTCCTTCCAGGGCAGGCTTGACAAAGTTGTTATACAGCCAGTTCTTTTTCGGGTTGGCTGTTACCAGGATCTTAGCTTTTAACCCGTAGCGGTCATTGTGTTGACGACCAATCCGGCTTTTCAAAGTATCGAAGGCGGCAAAGTCCACTTCTCCGCCCTCTTCAATGAAGCCTCCCGTAAACTCGGTTGAACCGTAGCGTTCGTACAAAGGATCACTGGGCAGGTACTTTAATTCCAGCAGGTCAATACGACTCCCATTCTCGAATTGGATGTAGTGATCCTGCCCGTTATACTTGTAGATGCCAGTACCCACCTGATTCTTCTTGCAGACCTTCTGAAAGGTAATCAGCGTTGATTCCCTGAGCCGTTTCAACTCTTCCCGGCCAATGAACCACCGCGTTTCAGGATAGGCCAGACAAGACCATAGCAGCCATTCACAACCGATCCAGGTCTTGCCACCTAAAGCAGCCCCGCCGAAGATGAGCGTTTCGGTAGTCTGGTCATTGAGCACCTGCAAGGCTTCCTGTTGCTTGGGGTTGAGGTCAAGCAGGCCGAACACCTGGCGGCGATAGAGCTCAATATCATAGGTTAGTTTTTTTTCCATTCCGCGTTTTGGCTTCTAAATTTCTTAATTGGATTAACTCGGCATCGGTCAGGGAAGATAAGTCCGGAGGGTTGATAGTAACCTCGGATTTCTCGGGCGCAAAGCCACCCAAATGCTTGAGGAGAAGGTTTAGCGCTTCGATCTTAGAGTGCATCTTCAAGATCCGGCGCGTGCCCTGTGGTCCTTCTACCTCCTGTATTTCGGCAATAGCCACCCGTACATCCTTGGGCAAATCAGCCAGGTCTTTCACCTTGAGGGTATCGGATGCATTGTCGATTACATCCCCAATGTCTACCAGACCGATGCGGGCTAGTTCCTGCACCACCCTTTCGATGGTGATACCCGTTTTCTTTTCCATCTCTGCTTTGAAGTTTTCAATGTATTGTTCGATGTTGTCATTTGTTAACAGTCTTGCCCCTGCCTGTCGAGCCGTTTTAGCGGAATACCCGGCAGCAATTGCGGCTTCGGTGGCATTTCCCCCATTGGTTAGATAGGCATTAACAAAGGCGGTTTGCTTTAAGGTGAGCGGATTACTTGCCATTGATTCATTGCTTAGTTGCTAAAGATGCCGGCGACTTTACGGGCCTTCTCTAACTGGAATTTCAGGTGCTGGTTCTCTTCTTTGAGTTTAATGATCCGGTGCAATAGCTGGTTCTGTTGCAGCAGGTTATCCAGGGCCATGATATTGTGCTCACCCAAGGCTAGCACGGTCTCCTGGAAAGTTTCTGGGCTGATCCAACCTCTCCGGTAAGGGATGAGGTTGGCAAGCAGGGTTTTGATTTTCTTCATCAGATTGCGGGTTAATGGATGAGTTTGGCGCGCAGACAAAGGTTTTCTGAATAAACAAACCGGGTAGGCTTGCCATCCAGGTACTTGCTCCGGTGTTCCATCAAGCCTGGTAGTTGTACATCGAAGCCCAAATCAGTAAGCTTCGCGGCGACAATTGCCATTTCTCCCAACAGGATGTGCGCCTCTGCCTGAGGACCAACCGCGTACTTCTTGAAACGCTCCTGAATAGCCGGCACTACTTCTTCATCAAAGCTGATTTGTGAATCCTCATCGATAAAGTAGAAGGAAGGGTCAAAGGGAGGGCGGGCATTAACCCGGTCCAGGTAATCGGATAGCTCTGCTGGTGGTACTGCTACGTGATTGAGGAAGGCAACCTGGTCGATCTTGATACCATTGATCTCCTTGGGTAGGGCTTTCAAGCGTTCCTGAAAAATGAAGTTCCCAGGGTGGGACATAAAAGTTACCAGGGTTTGCATATCCGTAATCTTGCGTGGGAAGTTGAAGCTGTGGTACTCATCTACCAGGGCTTGAAAGACCTCGACTTGATCGCGCGCTGTATCAATGATGGCATCAGCGGCCTGCTCATCGTAACTCATTAAAATCTTCTTTTCCTCGGTAGGTTGAGGGGCAATCAGGGTGTTCGTGTTGTTTTCCATAAGTCAATTAATAATTAGTTAAATTTAAATAAGAGAGTTCGGTTGCCAAACCCACCGACCTGGGGGTTGGCTTTGGTAGTTAGGAGTTAATCGCACCTGACCGCTAGCATTTGGCGAAGCTGTGTGAGTAAGTCGAGATAGGCTTTTGGCTCATCCTGAGGCATTAATTCGAAGTATTGGCGGATGGAAACGCCCAGGGTCATTGCTTCCTCAAAGTACTGTGCCACATGAGCATTAATCAAATCCGCATTAAGTTCACTTTCTACCTCATCGGCCAGTGTCATTGGCTGCATTTCTCCCTCTTCATTGGCTCGATAAAGGGGCACATCGTTGCCCTGGCTTCTGAAAAACTTTGCAATGGAGAAGTCGGTCTGACGGGCTACCATCAAAGTAAGATGGGCAAAGTCCTCAGCCGCAGAACTTCCGATGTCTTCCCCGTGTGTGCCTGATTGACCGAAATACTGCGCTAAGTCAGAGTACAGGGTATAGCTTTTTAGGCTTTCTGCATCGTCTTTGAAAACAATATTGTCGTTGTCATCCCAATCGGTCGGATCATCGCTTCCGTACTCTTCAATAACCCGAGTCCGGTTGGTAATGGCGTAGTGTTGAAGGTCGGCTTCAAATTCACTGAAGAAGGTCGTCAGTAAGGCTATGGCACCGGTAACTGAGCGGTGAACGCCTTGTAGGGAGTTGCTGAGGATACTTAATTCATAGTAGCGTTCGATTCTGGAAGCGGGGTGTAAGGCGTCACCTATCTCCAGCTCCCAACTGCGTTTGTATTCGCGCATCGATTCGCGGGGCATAGACAGGCTTTCCATCATACTTAACCCTTCAGCGTAGGCATTGAGCAGTAGAGCAAGATTGTCTTCGGATTGTATTTTTTCAAACAGGAAATAGCGCATTGGAGTAGATAGTTTAAATAGTGGAATTGGATGGTGGGAATTGTTTCATTCAAGGTGAATACAGGGATTGAGGAATCCTGCAATCTGAATAGTCCATTCGTAGAACCCTTGAAAATCGGTGGCTAGGTAGTAAGCGCCTCCAGCGTCTTGCACCTTCTTCTGGGTTCGCTTCTGGGCTTCGCTCTGTTTATCCCGTCCTATCTTGACTTCGATGGATAAGTGCATTCCGTTGAGGCAAGCGTGAATGTCAGCGGTGCCTACTGCGGTCTGTCCTTTGGTCCACTGGTTTAACTTTTCATTCCATTGGCCTTGGGTATTGATGCGAGCGGCATAGCCTCCACTGAAGTGGATATAGTCGATGATACAAGCTGTTAGCCCGTTGGCAGTAATGTCAGAGTAGCGCTTCTTGGGTAAGGCGTAAGCAGGCACGGAAGGATATTGCTTACGGTTGTGCTCGGTATGTAATTGGGTGAGTATATGGAGTGCGTTCATCGTGTTTTTGGCCTGAAATGGTGGAATAGGTGAGAATTAACGGCAAACTTTGGGGCTGTTTTTCAACTTTGCCGTTCTTTTGCCGGAGACAAGTATTTGTTTGTTAGATAGTTAACCCCATTTACGGCAAAGCGGCAAAATATTCCCTATAGCTATATATAGGGGAGTATTTGTATGTATATTTATCATCGCCCTTTTAAATGGATGTGAAAATATTCCCCTACGCGTTTATATTGTAAAATTTTGCCGCTTTGCCGTTATCCTTGTTTCTGCTTTAATTTGGCCGATTTTGAACGGCAAACAGGGTAAAAACTTTGCCGGATTTTGCCGTTTTTCACTAAACTTTGCCGTTAATTTTATATACTAGGGTGCGATTTCCCTTTTTATCCTTCGTCCCTTCGGTCACTTTCCAGCCCTTGTACAGGCCATAGGCATTCAGCCATTTGGTAAAGGTTTGAGCGGTAATCTTTTCATATTCGGGATACTCCCCCTTGAAGATTTCCAAGAGTTCCTTTTTCACATAGGACGTTTCGGGCTTGATGAGCGCCTCAGCAAACTTTTGGAAATCAGTATGATTACCGGTGGCTTGAATTAGTTTTCGCTCATCAAGTTTCACCTGAACGGGTATTATGACCCCATCCGCTAAGTATTGCAGGGCACAGGACAACATGTAGTAATCAAACAGATTCCATTGTTTCTCAGTCCAATCATCAAAGAACCAGGCACCGAACTCATCCTTGGGGCTATGCTGGTCAGAAAAGTAATTGGCAAACTCAAACTCGATTATCCGGGCTTTGGCACTACCGCCGTTGATATCGAGTGCCCGGTTAGAGGATATGATGATCGTAGGGCGAATGGTAAACGTAGCCTGGCCTTTCTTTTCTACCCGTACCCCTTCCGTAACGGCGGTAAACATCATCTCGAAGTCAAAAGGCTTTTTATCCCTCCCTACATCGTTGAGGTGAAGGATCTGCGTATCGAGGTTAGCATCCTGATAGCGGAATCGGTCAGTGGGATCATAGCCTTTCCCATCGATCTCACTATACACCCGAAGCTTACCTAGCGCTTTGCCAATGATGGTTTTGCCAGTCCTTCCTTCCGGATTGTCCGATATCTCGGTATCTGTAAAGGCTAATGCCCGGCGCTCCTTTTTGAAAGTATGAAGGGCATAACCCAGTAGGCTGGTAAAAGCATCCAGCCGTGACTCATCCAATACCCACTCCTCTTCTTTGCGGATCGAGCAAATCTTTTCCACGAACTGAGCGAACATGAAGGATTGTACTTCATTGGGATCGCTGGGCGATTTATAGTCCCGGAGCAGAATCTGCGCCTTCCAGATGTAACCGGACAAATCAGAGTAAGGACGCAGTGAAATCCCGTCCACGTCTACTTCTACGAATCCGTTTTGGAAGTAGAAATACATTACCTTGTCACTGTCAGTATGAAAGTTGGACTCAATACACTTCAGGGCATTCAGCTTTTCCATCGAGAAAAGTCCGGTATACACATTGATGGCATTGAGAATGGTGTGCTTGAGCGAATCAGACAAAGCCTTCTGGAAATGCACATAATCGCGCACAAATTCCTTGACATTCTTGGAAGAAACCTGACACACAATATTGTCTTTCACCTTCACCAGTATGTATTCAGTCACGGCCAATTGGTATAACCGAAAGCCGTTGATGTTGAGCAGTTGTAAAAGGTTTTCCAGATCCAGGCTGATAGTGGCTTGCCCACTTTCCTCACTCTCGTGCTCTACCCAAAACTTCAGGTAGTTATTGGCGCTTTCAATAACGGTTCCTGTCTCCTTATCAAAGCAATAGATAGTATTGCCATACTTGAAGTCATTACTGGCCAATAATTCTGCGTGGAGTTGGTAGAAGCTCTCCACACTATCCACCCCAAACAGTTCATTAAGTTTGTTGTGACTGTTTTCCTTCAGGGAGATGATCTGAAAGTAGCTGTTGGCTTTAGATAGTTGTAAGGCATCTTTGATAATCTCCTCCCGGTCGTTAGGCATCGCTACCAGCAGATCATCCAGCCCTTTGGCGTTATTCTCTGGCCGGATATAACCGAAGTAGACGTCTACATTGAGTTCTTTACAAGCCTCTTTGTAGGTTTTGACAGCGGAAGCAAACAGCAACGATCTTTTACGCAGGTCCTTCTCCCGCATTGTTTCCGGCGTAAGGATCTTATCATCGCTGGTTATCTGCAAAGCATCACTATCAAAGAGCAGGACTAAGTTCTTCACCTGGCATACTTCAATGACCTGAAGAATGTAGGGATGCAGACTTTTCGAATAAGCAGATACGCTTTGGTGAATGCCTGCAATACCGATACAATTCAGCCCGTGCATACATCCGGCAAACGCCTTGAACTCCCCTTCCGTGATGAACAGCGTTTCAATGGACAATCCCAACCTAACTTTCTCCAGTATCTGTGGGGAAAGAAAAGGATACGACTCTGCTCCCTTGGGCGTATAATACTTACTGTTTCGCTGAGGTACTTTCCACCGTTTGCGGGTATAAGGCTTGGTGGCTCTGCCATTAAAAAAGGTTACCTGGTTGCCTTTAGGGTCCAGATACAGAATGTCGATGTTGTCGTTTTCATCACTGCTGAACACCAAGCCTTCTTTTTCAACTCCTTTGTAAACAAATGTTAGGGTATTCGATTGGGTAGTAATGCCTAATTCAGAAAGCCTTTTTTGGCAATAGGAAATGGATTGCTCGATCATGCGCGCGCCCCCTTTCTTAAAACCAGATAAAAGCGAGATATTTTCCTTTCGGCAGGAATGGCTATGGGTTGAGGCTCTGTGGGCATCGCTGGCCGATCTCTTGTCAAGA
>JAZKGK010000309.1:0-12175 GCA_040385915.1 Bacteroidota bacterium | reverse complement strand
CTACTTTATTTGGCTTATAACCAATGAAGCCGTAATAAACGATGAACAGGTAACAGGGTATCGGCACTAGGAAAGACAACTGAAGATTTCCGGTTATGTCAGCAAATATTCCTTGTAGTACAGGAATTAACGCTGCACCCACAATGGCCATTACCAGCAGGGAAGAGCCCTGGCTGGTATGAGTGCCCAGTCCTTTGATGGCCAGGGTAAAAATGGTGGGGAACATAATGGAGTTGAACAACCCGATGGCAATAACCGACCACATAGCCAGTTCATGTTGAGCAAAAATAGTAAACCCAAGCAGGATAATGATGCAGCTTGCAAAAAGTCCCAGGGTGCGGCTGGGGATAAAGCGTCCCAACAGAAATGCAACAATATTAAGCACAATCAGACCAAGCGATATAAAAGCCATTTTCTGTCCATAATAATAGTAGATAGTGCTAAAAGCGACGACAGCCACTAGGCCAATAATCAAATAACGATGAATACTTTTTTCAAATTCTGCTAAGGCAGCGGCTCCAATAAAACGACCTACCATCAAGCCTCCCCAGTAAAAAGCAAGGAATTTACTTGAATTTGCCTCGTCAAGACCAGCAATTTGAGGCAGTTTAAAGAAATCAATCAGGGTACTTCCGATGGCTACTTCTCCCCCCACGTACATAAAGATGCCCACAATCCCCAACACCAGGTGGCGGTATTGCAAAACACCAGCATCCGCAATAATCCGTCCTTCTCCGCTTACATGGGGCAGTTTGGAGATTTTAATAATGACAGCGATAACTAATAGCATGGCCGCCAGACCTAAATAGGGAAGCTTAACTGAATCAGCACTGGATGCACCAGCGGTTTCTGCCAATTCAAATATGAGGAAACCGCCCAGAATCGGGGCAATGGTTGTACCCAGAGAGTTAAAAGCTTGGGTCATGTTGAGACGACTAGAGGCGGTGGCTGGTGGGCCCAAAATCGACACAAAAGGATTAGCCGCAATCTGAAGAATGGTAATACCGGAAGCCAGAATAAAAAGTGCCGTTAGGATGAAACCGTAACTATGCAAACTGGCGGCTGGATATAAAAGGGTACAGCCAATAGCCGCAACTACCAAGCCAATGATAATTCCATTCTTGTACCCAATTTTCATGATCGGATCCCCTTTCCTAATAGATAAAAGGAAGTAAATCAATGAAATGATAAAATAGGCACCAAAAAAGGCTGCCTGAATAAGCTTCGCCTGCCAATCTAGCAAGTTAAAAACTACTTTCAACTTCGGAATTAAAAGATCATTCATACACGTGATGAAGCCCCACATAAAAAATAACATAGTGACTGTCACCAAAGGAGCCGTGTAACTCTTGGTCGAGTCATAACTGACATCCGCCGACGGAGTTTTAGTAGAGGAAGAAATGCCTGCCATTGAGTAGGTTGTTTTGAAGTTAATGGATTAAAATTAGCCTTTTGAAATTGTTCTCACCAGGGACTTTATGCAATATTGTCCAAAATGCTTTAATATACAGGCATACTGCCCGGAATATTGCAGGGGATATTCAAGAATAATCAGCTATAAATGATGGCAACGTTTAAATTCTCTTTCACTGCCTGATTTAAGCAAATACTAAAACCAAGAAGGGCATTCATTCAACCTTTCCTCCTACGTGCTATCGGCTCACTACCAGTCGGGAGGCTTGTATAGAATGACCTGACCGCACCATTACGATGTAGATACCCGAACTCCAGGGCGTTGTATCGAGTTGCAGAGCCGATGTGTGTTTCAACGCACGTTGCAGCATTGTTTGGCCTTGGGCATTGACCACTGTCAGCACAACGCCATCTGCCTCTAGTCCTTCCCAAGCTACATTCACCTGACCACCAGCCGGATTGGGCGAAAGTTTCAGCGAAGGAACGACCTGTTTGGCTATGGCTTCCAAGCCAGTAACCAGAGGCGTTGTCACAAGTTCGAGTTTCCATTGCTGGCAGTTGGTGCCATTCCAGGGCGATTGTTGCCCATTGGCTCCAGGAGTTGACGCACAATCGGCTACGGTCAATACTTGGTTGCTATGGCGCGCCACTAGGCGATAGTAGCCGTTGTTGGTGGGTTCTATCTTCCATTGTTGCGCGGTACTATTGCTCCAGGTTCCTTGCTGTACGTTGGCTCCCTGGGTGGTAGAGGCGCTCACTACTTCCAGCACGTGCGGACTTTGTTGAGAGGTTATTTTGTAGAATTCCCCTTCAACGGCCTCTATTTTCCAGCGCTGGCAGTTGGTATGATTGATTGTATTCTGTTGTACGTTCGCCCCATGGGCATCAGAGCAGGATTTTACGTCAAGGGCTAGTCCGCTAAGACGTGATACGAAACGATAGTCAACGCCCGTTGCAAAGTTGCCCAAGAATGTGAAGACAAATTTGTCGGTGTTAAATTCAGCTTCAGTCAGGTGGAAACGCAGCACGTGTTGCCCTGCAGTCAGGTTGATGGTTTTCGTTACGGTTTGCCAGTTTTGTCCACCTCCGGTATTGGGCACAGTAGCCATGCCGGTCACATCGGTGTCATCGACTTCCATGTGAAAACTACCACCAGTCGCAGACGCTACCCGTGCATCCATTCGATATCTGCCAGGAATGTTTACCTGAATGGTATATTCAGTCCATTCCTCCATGGCCGATCCGTTCAGGTTATATCCTCCATCCGAGCAAGCTTCCAAGTCTACGCCTTCTGAGCGGTAGGCTCCACTTAGGTTGGTAGGCGTCATATCGTGATAGGCTACCCCTTCGCCGCCAGTATCGAAATTCTCGGCTTCAATGGTACCAGGAATGGCAATAATTCCGTCGTAAGGCGTTTGTGGTGTACCAAGGCCTAGGGTCAGGATTTGGCGATCTCGGACTAGACCCGTCGGATCTTGCGGATTCCAGAAAGCCTCTAACATAATCTGTTTGGCTGTAGAGGGCTCGCCAGTGACAACGCAACGGATAGAGATAGTGGCATCCGGTTGCAATAAAGGCGTGTATACCCAGCCGTCTGCACTTTTTACCGCCGCCGTAATATTGATGTTGCTGGCGTCCAGCCATTGCGTGGTCACGCCATTGTCGCCGGTTTCGATAGCAGCCAGGGCGGGCATACACGCAATGTCGCCCGTGTTTTTCAGCGCGAACGTGGTGGTATTGCCGCTGGTGCTTTTCGTCAATTGCAGGGTTTCCAGTGCGCCAGTCTCATCCTTGATGCCTTTCAGGTATTTGATGCCCTGCCTGGCCAATCCAGTATAAGAGTTGGGGTCACTTTCGGGCGTCACTACGGTAGGAAATGCACGGGCGGGGGTTCCTCCAAAGTACCAGCTTTCAAACACGAAGCGGTTGGGGCGGTGGCCTTCGCGTTGTTGTAGGTATAAGCTCTTCATACTTTGCTTCGAGAACTGGCGATTCCATTCGGCGGGATCGCTATTCATCAACTCTCCACCGGGATCTTCATTGACTACAGCGGTGTGTAGGGCATTGTTCTCGTGAAGAAAAAGCTCATAGTTCCGTTGTTTTTCACGGGCTACCCAGCCTTCAGTCCCCGTGTTTCCAATGGCCGTAGTCGCCGGTTCGCCCCAGACCATAGTATACCATGGAAAATCAGAATAAAAGGCAAATGACTGGTTGTTGACTCTGGTCTTATTTACAAAATTCTCCATCACCATAGCCATATCAAAGTGGTATTGACGACCATTGGCACTAAAGTCATCGGCTTCAGTACCAGCGTGGAGTGAAGGAAAAGTACGCCAGCGCCACCACACCGGGCTTTGCGTCACACCAGACTTTAGGTGAGGAAAAACAGCATGATTTTTCAGGAAATAATCCATCCAGTAGTTGGTCATCTTGTCCACGCACTGCGCTTCGCTGAAAGAAGGATAAGCCTTGGCAAAAGGTTGCCAGTTTGGTTGGAAGTCGTGCGTGGCTTCGGAGAGAATGAGGCCACTTTTGTTGTAGCGATTGACGATAAACCCGTTTTCTCCGGCTCCCCAGGCATTGTGCTGCCATTGAGGCCAGCCATCGTCGGTTCCGGTGCCACCGCCTAACTCCGCCACGAATTTGGTTCCGAAGGACTCCGATTGCTGGATGATGCTTTGCATGAGCGCATTTTTATCATCGCCCCAGATAGCCGTATGAAAGAAGTAGGCATCAGCGTATTTCTTCACCATACTCCACTGATCGGGATTCTGCTGAAGTTGAGCATTGTCGGCCAGGCCACCCCACCACAGTTCGGCAGGCATAGGACGGGGACGGAGCATAGGCGTACCACCCTGAAAAATGGTAAGCGTAATGTTGCTGGAAGTGATTTGATTAGACTCATTGGCTCCGTATACCTTCACCACATTGGCACCTGCTGACAAGTGACGGGCGATAAAAAACCAATTGGCTCCCTGCTTGAAGGCACCAAAGTCAGTCATCTTTCCCGCGGTAGTTCCCTGGAATACTTCGTACCACATGGGCTTGGTTACGCCACTTGCCGTACCATCCACGCGTACATACGTGCTGGTAACTTCCTGCGAAGGCAGCGTGATTTGAACGATCGGTTGTGCTTGGGCCTTGAAAAAAAGAAAGGTGCTGAGAAGGAAGAAAAATGGTTTTGTAAAAAACTTCATAGTTGGATGATGGTAGATACGCTGATGTACTAATGATTAGCTGAATTAATCTTTATCGCTAAAAAAAACAAAGGTAAAACTAAAAAGAAAGCACCATGAATTATCTTTCATGGTGCTTTCTTTTAGTAAAGGGCTTTTATAAACTCAGCTGTTAGGTTAGTGGTACCACGACTCTAGCGAGGACTCTAGCGAGGACGGTTATAGTCGTGGCACCACTCTAACAGTTTACAAACTACTACCGGTTGATCAGCAGCTTTTTGATCGCACTGATCCGGTTGCCACTCAAATGCACGGCATAAATACCAGACTGAAAATGCCCCGTCTGAAGTTGAAGGAAATTGTCAGTAGTGGCTGCGGAGGAGTAGACTACCGCCCCTTTCATATCCACGATAATAATGTTGACAGCTTGCTCGCCTGTGTTGTCCCATGCCAAGTTTACCAGATCGCTGGCTGGATTGGGCGAAACATGTAGCACAGGTGAAGGGATTAGGTTCTCACGGATAATTTCCTGAGAAGCCAGTCGGGCAGCAGAAGTAGAGAAAAGCTGGCTTTGCGGAATCACTTCGCGCGTCTGTCCGGCTCCGCTCCATTCCAATTTGGCATCGGCTCCGCCCCAGTTCTCAAAATATTCTACCTTGATATTGACCTTCTGACCTGCCGTAAGGCCAATCGTTCCGGTGTATTCAATACCCCAGTCATCCACCCACTTATCAATAATAAGTACGTTGTTTACCCACACCCGGCGACCATTGTCGGAAGTGATATGGAAAGTATACGTACCCGTATTACGAGGCAAAAGCTGACCCGTCCAACGAACTGAGTAGTTATCGACACCCACCCCAGCGGCTGGAGAAGCATCGCCCCAGTTGAAGTTGATGTTAGCATCTTTGCGAGTCAAAACCGACGTATTGAAGTTCTGACCATTGAAATACTGTGCCGTCAGACCATCGCCAGCCGTAACCACAGGGGCGAAAGTAATTTTGTTGATATTGAAATTACCTGCATCGGCAAACACGCGCAACACGTGCTGACCTGCCGTCAATGTCACCGTCTTGGTTACACTCTGCCAGGCTTGCCAGTCGCCCGTGTTAGGCACGGCCATCGCGTTACTGATATTCACTCCATCCCATTCCAGGTGGAAAACACCGGTAGCAAATACCGAAGCCACCCGCGCATTCACGGTATAATTCCCTGCCGTAGCAGCGTTGACGGTATATTCCAGCCATTCGCTGGTATTAATCCAGCCAATGCCATTGGTGCCTTCCGAAACAGGAAATACATCAGGGCCGGGACGTGACCCAACTCCACCCTGGTTGGCTTCTTCCGTATCGTGGTAAGCAATGCCTTCGCCTCCATTGTCAAAATTCTCGGCTTCTACCGTGCCAGGAATAGCGGCAGCAGTAGGGCCAGGGAAAGGCGTTTGCGTTGGGTTAACAATTTGGGCAGTGAATGTAAACTTGTTGGTGTTGAACTCCTTGGCATCGATCACGAAGCGCATGATATGCAGACCAGCGGTCAGGTTTACCGTTTTGCTCACGTTTTGCCAGTTTTGCCAGCCGCCAGTAACGGGCACGGCTAGTGCGCCAGTCACGTTGGCTCCATCGAACTCGATATGGAAAGAGCCACCGACAGGAGAGGACACACGGGCATCAAAAGTATATGCACCGGTAGTGGCCACATTCACAGAATAGCCCAGCCATTCGCCATTGTCCGAGAAGGCCAGGTTATTGCCGCCTTCACTGCAAGGCTCGGTATCTACTGCCGTATTACTGCGGAAAGGCCCGATCAGGTTCGTGGGTGTGGTATCGTGGAAGGTCATCCCTTCTCCCCCACTATCAAAGTTTTCGGCTTCGACTACGCCAGGAATAGAGGCGGCACCGGGGCCAGGAAAGGGTAATCGGGGGGGGAGAGGAGTATTTCCACCAAAGAAGAATCCGTATTCGGCGTTTGCCAGTGCAATATCGGCTTGCGCCCAGAAGCGGTGGTAAACAGTTTGGAATTCCTTGCCAGATTGATAAGCGGTTACCAAGTCATTCCACTGCGGATCTTGTTTGTACTTGCTGCGAATGTCAATGAATTTGACGCCCTGTTTGATTACGTCTCCGTTGGGCATGGTTCCTTGCCAGCCAGCCGGCACGTACACTTCCTGCTCAAAAATGCGCTTGTAATCGCCCCGATTTTCTACAATAGAAATCCCTTTACCATTGGCATCCCAGTACTTGGTCCACATCCGGTCGAGTAGTTCCTGGGCTAATTTGCGGGAAGCATCGTCCAGGGTAGCGTATCTTTTGGTAGCCGCAGCATAATAAGTCAACGTTTTGGCTAAGGCCGCTGCAATACCTGCATCAGTTCCATAGTTTACTACAGTTACATGCAAGCCACCGTTGGCTCCTGGGCTACCCGCGTTCCAGTTGTCGGGTTGGCCGCTCCAGCTAATGGTAGACGGAATGGCATACGTTCCATCAGCATTCAGTTTCACTACTGTTTTTACCCAAGCCACCCATTTATCGAGGACTTGTTTGGCCAAGGCATTGTTAGAAACATAGTAAAGTTCGGCTACGCGTTCCATTGACCAAGCCTGAAAACCAAACCAGCTGTTGCTACCTGGATCTGTGTAAACAGGATTGGTCTGATAAGCCATGCCATAGAAGGTAGCCGTTCCTGCTGGATAAGCGTCATAGCGACCATTCCAACTGTTGGTAGCTCCCCCGGCAATGGCTCCTTCTGAGGACTGCAACCACCGATAAAACTCCATCTGCCGGGTCATGCTCGTTCCCCAGTCGCGGGCTCCGTTTGGTGAGGCTGGCTTCAGGTTAGGATACGAACTCAAGGCATAAGCTGCCAAAGGATTCTGGTATCCGAAGTGATTATGACTAGACCCGATGCGCCAGCCCCAATTTTGGGAAACATCTGCTGGCCCTCCCCAGGCATAGTACCATGACATGAGGTAGTGAGCACTTTCGTATCCGTTGCCGCCAGCGCCGAACAGATTTTGCGTTCCGATAGGCTTGAAATACTTATCGAACATCGCTAAGCGCAGGTAGTCACCCATCTTGCGGGCTTTATCGACAGGAATGAGTCCTTCTGGATTTTTGCCTTGGGCTTTTGCCCATTCGCTGGCCCAATATAATGCTTGCACCGCACGGGCATCCGCATCAGGCGCGTTGGTATACTTCCATTGCGCTGCCGCCGAACCACTTTCCTGGGTAAATAAGTCCAGAAATCCGTTAGGGCCTCCCCACTTTTTAGCTTCCCATGCCGGCTGGGGTATAGCTTCAAACACAGACTCCGCCTCTCCTCGTTGGAAAGTATTGATATAGGAAGGCTTGCTCACGCCATCGGCCTTATTGCCAAAGCCATAGAAATTGTCGCAATCCAACAACCAATGCATACCGTACACATCAGTGGTGTTGTAGGTGCTACGAAGCTCCCCAGAGATGGGATCTTTGCCCACTGGAACGTCCGGCCTTAGCTGCGAAGGGTAGTCTTCCACGCGTTGATATTCGCCCGCGTAGGTGGCCGGAGCCTGTGGATTGTATCCGCCGCTCGACGGTTGCAACTCGTGGGTTGGAATGATTTGTTTTTCCAGGGTCGACCAAGCTTGGTTCAGAGGGTTCCAATCGCCACTAAGCCGACCATACATGGCTTCCAGCCACACCCAATAAGAATAAGCTTCGCTCGTGGTTTCATGTCCATGGTCGGGTGCTTCGGCCATGAGCGTTTGTACCGAGTGGTACGGAGCACCTTCCGGGCTGAAATAGCCGTTTTTAGGATCATGAATTTTGTTCCGAAGGAGGGTAAACCGATCCAGATACTGGTTTGACTGCTGTGCACTGGCTTCATGCACCGACAATCCACCCAGCAGCATTGCTGTGCAGGTAATTAGTTGCCATTTTTTTCTCATGTGAACGTAAGGTTTGATTTTTAAAATTGAACTATAAAGGTACTGACGAGCAGATGCATATAACCGCACCTAGTTTCTTTGGTATAATGAAGGAATACGCTTGTTTTCATAGATTGGCCAAGGACATACGAATACAGCCTGAGGGAAAGCAGTAATAGTCAACAACGGGATTTCAGCCAGCTGAGGAATAAATAACAGTAGTCTGTCACCTGAGTTGTGAGAGTGGTGCCACGACTATCACCGTCCTCGCTAGAGTCGTGGCTAGAGTCCTCGCTAGAGTCGTGGCACCAATAGCAGCTCTACTGATTAAGATGACAGACCACTAAGTAGAGAAAGATTTGACTGGCCGAGACCCAGTAGTCGGATATGGAAGGAAGGTGCTTCTAGTGAAACACACACGCCGGCAATGGGCGTAGTTTTGCCTTATTGGGGAGAGGAAAAATCTTTTCATAGTTTGTTGAGGATGAAGTAGTCAACCTACCTTTATACAAGATAGGAGGTCTTAGAGTAAATCAATCTCAAACGTACTCATACTTTGCACACGTATTCTACCAGTATCTTATCGAAAACTTATACTATCCTCTCTTTTAATAGATTAAAAGTATTGATTACAAACACCAACAATATTCAAAAAAGCAGATAAAGGCATAAAAAAGGAAGGCTTCGCTTAGAGCGAAGCCTTCCTTGTAGCATTGTACAGTTTAGATCAACTAGCGGTTGATCATCAACTTTTGCGTAGCAATTACCCGATTGCCTTTCAGATGTACGGCGTAAATACCAGACTGAAAATGTCCTGTATTGAGCTGCATCGAATGGCCGGTGTTGGCTGCTGAGGAGTAGACGACCGCCCCTTTCATATCCACGATCGTTATGCTAACACCTTCCTGGCCTGCGTTTTCCCATTCCAAGTTTACTTGATCACTAGCCGGGTTAGGCGATAGTTTCAGTGAAGTAGCCGCAGCCAATTCTTCTACGCCTTGACGGGCAAAAGGAAGAGCCGGTTCAATGGCCCATTGCTGACAGGCAGCCATGTTCCAAGGGAATTGGTTCACTTGTGCGCCATCGCTCATCAAGGCATTGCCTACTTCTAATACTTGATTGGAATGCCGCGCGGTGAGTTTGTAGTAGCCATCATCTGTTGACTCAACTTTCCACTGTTGGCAAGTACAGTCGTTGCTCGGCCACTGGTTGGCTTTAGCGCCGTTGGTAGTCAGGGCAGCACCGATTTCCAGGGCTTGTCCACTATGTTGGGCGGTGATTTTGTAATAACCGTTATCAGTCGCGGTGAACTTCCAACGTTGGCAATTGCTCCCCAACCAAGGCCACTGTTGTACCTTCATGCCATTATTCAACGAGCATTCATTCACATCCAGCACCTTGCCCGATTGACGGTTGACCAAACGATACACCTGACCGGTAGGAACGGGGCCAACCCCAGCCGGGGTAAAGGTAAACTTGTTGGTATTGAACTCGGCTTGATCAATCACAAAGCGCATGATGGGCTGACCAGCGGGCAGAGTAACCGTAGCATTTACTGTCTGCCAGTTTTGCCAGCCACCTGTATTGGGCACTGTTATCGGTCCGGTTACGTTTACGCCATCCATTTCAATGTGGAAGATACCGCCAACGGGCGAAGCGACACGGGTAGCAATCTGGTACTGGCCAGCAGTAAAAATTTTGACGGTGTACTCGGTCCATTCGCCATTGGCTGAGAAGGCTAAGTTATGACCACCTTCACTGCAAGGCTCCGTATCTACCGCGGTATTGCTGCGGAATGGCCCGATCAGGTTAGTAGGGGTGGTATCGTGGTAAGAGATGCCTTCGCCTCCTTCGTCTCCTTCGCCTCCATTGTCAAAGTGTTCGGCTTCTACTACGCCAGGAATATTGTTTACACCTAAAAAAGGCGTTTGGATAGCCACCTTACTGATAGTAAAGCTATTGGTATTGAACTCTCCACTAACTATATAACGTAATACGTGTTGACCGGGAAGCAGACGAACATATGTGCTAAACGTCTGCCAGCTTTGCCAGCCACCCGTATTGGGCACAAAGGTCGGCTCATTTAAGGTTTTACCTTCAATCTCAAAACTAAAAGGACTACTAAAAGCAGAAGCAGTACCAGAAGCAACCCGTGCATCAATTTTATATAGGCCAGCCGACGGAATACTGATGGTGTATTCCGTCCATTCGCCTGGGGCTGACAAGGTTAGATTGTGGCCACCTTCACTGCAAGGCTCCGTATCTACTGCGGTATTGCTGCGGAATGGCCCGATCAGGTTAGTAGGAGTAGTATCGTGGTAAGAGATGCCTTCTCCCCCATTGTCAAAGTGTTCGGCTTCAAATGTTGCCGGGACGTTGATTACCCCATTATAAGGCGTTTGTGTACCCACCTCAGCAGTTGATGCACAAGCCAGTTGGACACCCATTCGTTCTGGAACGCCCAGATTCGGGGTATCATCGCTGTTCCAGGTGAACTTCTGAAGACGGGTGCTGCGGTCCGAATTGGTGAATTCTGTGCCGCTTTTCGCGTGATAGATGATCCAGTCTTCCTGACCATTGGGCGATTTGGTGAAGCCGTTATGGCCAGGACCGTATACGCCATTGGCATCATTCCGCTTAAAAATTGGCCCTACTTTGTCCCAGGAATCTTTATTGAGATAATTGCCATCCTCACAAGTCAAGCGACCCAGGCTATACGCTTCCGAAGCGCATTGGCTGGCAGAATACACAATATGCAGCTTGTTGTTCTTCTTCAGGAAAATCGGTCCTTCATTTACATTACCACGAACCCGTTCCCAATTATTGGTAGGCTCAGATATCCGTATCCGGGGATGGCCAAGGGTGGTGGGATTGTCCATCGGCGCGATCCAGATGGTTTGGCCTTGCGTTTCAAACTGCGACCAGGCCATATAAATCTTTCCATTGGAAGGGTCTTGCCAGACACTTTCGTCGATCCCCCCTTGATTGGGTCCCAGATCTAATATGCCACGGTAAGTATACGATCCGAGCGGATCCTGAGAATTGCCTTCTAACACAAACATGCGCAGATCAAAGCCATTCGAAATGCTTCCACAGGTATAGATGTACCATTTTCCATTGAGGTAATGCAGTTCGGGTGCCCAGACGTGCGCCTTAATTTCACCCCCCACACCCCATACTTTGGTACGCGGTGCATTGCCTACATCTTGTAAATTAGCTGCTTTATGAATCCACACTCCATCTCCCGTCGTCACCATATAATAGTAAAACCCATTGTTAAAGATCACATAAGGATCGGCGCTCTCCGCCTGTTTAATGGGGTTAGTAAACGTACACTGCGCATACGTGTGCAAAGAGGTCAGCCCTAGCAGAGCCAACAAGAGAAAGTGGAAAAGCAGCTTTTTCATAAATCAAAGTTTTTAGTTAGGAATGAAATGTGAATTGTGAATTGAATTGTGAGTTGAATTGTGAATTGAATTGTGAATTGAATTGTGAATTAAAAAAAATGCGAATCAAGAGCTGCCTTTTAATAAGTTTAAAAGTCAATTCCTGATTCGCATGGTTAATTGCGTTCCCTCGCACACGGCGAACCGTACCGGGTATAATTGTTAACTGTTAATTGTTAACTGTTAATTGTTAATTGTTAATTGTTAATTGTTAATTGTTAATTGTTAATTGTTAA
>JAZKGK010000308.1:0-26019 GCA_040385915.1 Bacteroidota bacterium | reverse complement strand
TTACCCAGCCGAAAGTGCTTTTCATAGCCCGCATGGATGCAGCTAACACGTCCATTACTATGACAGAAGGAATTGCTGTTGGATCGATTGCGACACTCGCTTGAGCGCTTCCTTGCGTGGGCGAGGCACATACAGCATTGGAAGTCATTACGACACTCACGATAGAAGTGTACGCTTGGGCGGTGGTAGTAAAAATATGCGAGAAAGTGGCGTTACCACTTTCGGTACCTTGATTGACTCCATCCATTTGCCATTGATACAGCGGAGACGAACCGCCGTTGGTTGGTGTAGCAGTGAATAGAACGACGGCTCCTTGGCATGGCTTATAATTATCAGCTATTACAGTGACCGAAGGGACTGGCGATGGAGTAACGGCCAAAGTAGATTGGCCGGTCGGCAAACCGCACCTGGTGTTAGAAGATGCCTCTACACTAACGGTTGCGGTGTAAGCCTGGGAAGTATTAGCGAAAGTATAAAGAAAAACAGGAGAAGAACTTAGCCCTCCTGTATTGACGCCGTCTACTTTCCACTGATATTGCGCATCTCCACCGATGGTAGGACTTGCCGTAAAGGAGACTTCCTTTCCACCACATGGGCTTAGGTTGCTGGGCGTAACGGATAGAGCAGAGACCAGAAGTGGCTTGACTGGGATGCTCATTTGGCCGCTTCCTTGCGTTGGTGACACACAAGCCAAATTAGATGTCAACTCCACACTTACGGCTTTAGTGTAAGCTTGAGCCGCGTTAGCAAACGTGTGGGAGAAAGTAGCGTCAGTACTGGCAGCACCTTGATTCACGCCATCAATTTTCCATTGGTACAGTGGCAATAAACCACCGTTGGTTGGCATGGCGGTGAAGGTGACTTCTTCTTCAGCACAGGGGTTCGCCTTGTCTGCAGATAGAACGACTGAAGGGACAAGCGATGGAGTAACGGTTACCATAGTTTGTGTCGATGCAGAAATGCAATTGGCTTCAGAAGAGACATCTACACCTACAGTAGCGGTATAGACTGGTGAGTTATTGGGAAATGTATAAGTAAATGTAGTTGAAGCACTTAAGCTGCCTTGATTTACGCCATCTACTTTCCACTGATATTGCGCATCTCCGCCAATGCTGGGGCTGACTGTAAAGGTGACTTCCTCCTTAGCACATGGCGTAAGATTACTGGCCTGAATGGAAATGTTCCCTATGTTGGGTGCGTTGTATAGCAGCGTTACTTCCGCTGTTGATAAGGCTCGATTGTAAATGCGGATATCGTCGATTGCGCCGTTGAAAAATTGAATTTCATTAGAACGGGTGCCAATTCTGCCTTGAGCACCATTTATAGTATAACGAGGCAAAGAGCTATTGGAAAGAGCGGTACTAACTAACTGCCCATTTACGAATAAGGAGGCAGAGAAATTTGTTCTCGTTACAGTAATATGATACCAGGTATTAACATTAGGTAAGCTTCCTGCTACTGCTGCGGTATATTGACTATTTTGGTTAATTCCGCCGCCTACCCAACCTACACTTGTATTAGCGCCCAGATAGACATTATTTAACGAAACACCTTGATCCCCACCACTCTGCCCTACCGAAAAGAGCACACCAGCTGATTGAGCTGCTGGAATAGATGATGCTTTACCCCAAACGGAATAAGTATAATTATTATTAAGCAAGTTATTGGGAGAAATATTAATCTGATCATCAATTCCATCAAAACTATAAGCACTATTAAGGTTGCCAAATCGGTCGGTGGTTAAAGTTGCCCCCTTCACTGTTCCATTATTGCCAGTACCACTAAGGTCATTGGCATTGCCCGTAAATGGATAACAAGCTAATAATCCTTGCTGTAAATCAGGAGCAGGTTCGCAAGTAGAAGGATGCGTATACAGCTCAGTTACTTCTGTAGCTGACAAGGCTCGATTGTAAATGCGGATATCGTCGATTGCGCCGTTGAATGGCTGGACTAATGTGCTTCGGCTACCAATAATAGCTTGCACCAATCCATTGCCATAATACGGATTTAATCCATTGGTAGAAGCACTGCCCGCCAATTGGCCATTGATATAGAGTTTGATCGAAGAATTGTCACGCGTTACCGTAATATAATTCCAGGTGTTTAGGGTAGGTAGGCTGCCAACTGAATAATTAGTCACTGATCCACCAATGTTGTAACCTGCACCATCCCACCCTTTGGAAGTATTCACGTAGCTGTTACTCAAAGAGACATCTTGATCTCCGCCTGGTCCTCCGATCGAAAGCATGCGAAAGGTTTCACCATCGGAAGGAAATGCACTGACATTTGCCCAAAGAGAATAAGTATAATTATTGTTCTGTAAGTTATTTGGTGGAATACTGATGTGGTCGTTATTTCCATCGAAGGAGTAAGCACTGTTGGCATTGCCAAAACGGTCAACAGTTAAGGTTGCACCATTAACTGTACCGTTCTTGCCGTTTCCACTTCCGTCATTAGCATTACCACTAAAGGAATAGCAGGCTAATAAACCTAGCTGTAAATCGTGGGCGGGTTCGCAAATGGGAGGATTCGTATACAGCTCAGTTACTTCATCTGTTGACAAGGCTCTATCATAGATGCGAATATCGTCTAACTTAGCGTGGGCAAATTGATTCACAACGCTTCTTCCACCAATAGTTGCACCGATTTTCGTCCTATTCCCATAATATGGCAATCGCCCTCCTGTTGAGGAAGTGCCAAATATTTGTCCATTAATATATAGCTTTACATTGGCGACATCTCTTGTTACTAAAATGTGAAACCAGACGTCTTTATTTGGAAGGCTACCTGTACTCACTGCAGTTATGGACGCAGGAGAATTAATATCATATCCACCGCCATCCCAACCGGTAGTACCAAAATAATTATTACTTAAATCTACATTCTGATCACCTGCAGGTCCTCCAATTGAAATAAGTCGGTAAGCAATTCCAGCGCTTGGAATTGAATTAGCGCTCACCCATAGTGAATAGGTATAGTTTTCGTTTAGAAAAGGATTGGGTTGAATACTAATGTAGTCATCAATGCCATCAAATGTATAAGCACTATTGGCATTGCCGAATCGGTCTGAAGTTAAGCTTGCACCATTTATGGTACCGTTGTTTCCATGGCCGGTGCCATCATCTGCATTACCAGTAAAGGAATAACAAGCTAAAAGACCATTTTGTAGATTAATTTGTCCATGTGCTCCAGTAAAAGAACATATGGTAAGAAAAAGCAGGATAATGCATGTGGCATAATGCTTCCTAAAGTAGATTTCAATCATATATTCTTAGAAATATTTGTAAAGATTCACTTATTTTCTTGAGTAATCAAAGTACTTAAATGCTTTAAAAGCTACACGTTCGAGTAATTGCATCACTGGTAAAAACGGTGTAGGTTTGCCAAAAGCCATTTATCTATATACAACCAGATGAGGGAACGAGAAGAAGGCATTGAAAGGCTTTATCCATCCTTATTGAATAGCCGTTATTACTATCTCGTTCAACTTCGTAAGCAAGTTGAACAGGTAGTAACCCGATTTATTAAACAGAAAAAGGGTTTAGTTTTAGCCGATTATGGATGTGGAAATACACCTTATCGACCTTTAGTAGCTCCCTATGTAGCAAAATATATTGGAATTGATTTACCAGAAAATCCCCGGGCTAATATCCATATTTTACCACAAGGGCAAATACAAATGGCAGAGGCTGCAGTCGATGTGGTGCTCTCTACGCAAGTATTGGAACATGTGGATGCTCCGTTATTCTATTTGTCAGAGGCTCACCGTATTCTGAAAGATGATGGATTATTGATCCTAAGTACACATGGCTATTGGATGTTTCATCCTGACCCAATGGATTACTGGCGCTGGACTTCCGTAGGTTTGCAAAAGATTGTGCGTGAAAGTGGGTTTGAAATCCAATATTTCCAGGGCATTATTGGCAGATCAGCCATGGGCTTACAATTATTTCAAGATGGACTTCTTTTCAAGCTTCCGCCTTTCCTGAGGCCAGTACTTGCCTTAGCTATACAACCCTTTATTGCCTTCTTTGACAAAACTACCCGACAAGAGACCAAAGACCGAGATGCATGTACCTTTGTTCTGGTAGCGAGGAAAATAAAATAAGCTATAACCAATGAATTTGTGCTTTGCCTATCCTAATAAATTTTCCTACTCAGAGACTTTCATTCGAGTACAAATTGACGGCTTGTCTCCGAAATATTTGCTTTACGAAGGATGGTATCCCTCTATATTTCCTAACGGGAGCTCTTTTCTGCCTTTTCCAATGAATTTTCTCTTAGTAAGAGGAACCTTACGAAATTTATTTCCTAAAATTTATCACAAGATATATACTTCGTTATTAACTAAATTTTTGAAAGAACATAATATCCAAATAGCTCTTGTTCAATATGGACCTATGGGCGCTACTTGGGTAGATGCTTGCGAGCTAGCTAATGTGCCTATGGTTGTACATTTCCATGGAGCGGATGCCTACCATTATGATACCGTTAAAAAATATACTCCTGCCTACAAAAAATTATTTAAACAAGCCAAAGCCTTAATTGCAGTATCAAGAGATATGAAGCAACAGCTTATTATTTTGGGGGCTGATTCTGAAAAAGTTCACTATAATCCTTGTAGTGTAAATCTGGATATATTTAAAGGAGCTGCTCCAGAGAAAGCACCTGTTATTTTTATAGCTGTAGGGCGATTTTCAGATAAAAAAGGCCCCGAATTTACGATAAAAGCTTTTGCACGTGTGATTCAAATTTGTCCTGAAGCAAAATTAATCATGATAGGCATTGGGGATTTATTAGAAAAATCGAAGCATTTAGCCAGAAATTTAGGAGTAGAGTCCGCCATTGAGTTTAAAGGTGCGCTACTATCTAAGCAAATCATTAATATTTTACAGACTGGAAGAGCATTTGTCCAGCATTCCAAGCGTGCAGATAATGGTGATTCAGAAGGTACCCCAGTTTCTATTTTAGAAGCTTCTGCTACTGGCTTGCCCATCGTTAGTACCCTGCACGCAGGTATAAAAGATGCAGTAGCACATGGAGAAACGGGCTTTCTCGTGCCCGAAGGCGATGTGGAAGGCATGGCTAAATATATGATTCAATTGGCTCAAGATCCAGCTTTGGCGGGTGAAATGGGCAGAAAAGGCCGGGAATTTATGCAGCAAAATTTTGCCATGCCTGATCGCATCAAACGACT
Organism: Bacteroidota bacterium; assembly: GCA_040385915.1. GTDB lineage: Bacteria > Bacteroidota > Bacteroidia > Cytophagales > ES-bin-26 > ES-bin-26. Next base: position 20,822 of record JAZKGK010000308.1, on the reverse strand, counting down.
GAAGGAAATTCTAGCATCTGTAGTTTAAAGTTATATTTGCACTATGATACAAAAGTTTGTAAAAAACATGCTGGCTACCAGTGGCTTCAAACTGGTTAAGGTAGAGCAACAAGTGTACGGACAACCTGTCCCCAATGAATTAGAACCGGAGTTTCTCGCGCTCTACGAAAAATGCCGTCCCTTTACCATGACTACTTTGGAAAGGATGTATTCTGCTTACAAAGCAGCTACTTATGTGGCACAACACCAAATTCCGGGGGCCATCGTTGAATGTGGTGTATGGAAAGGCGGAAGCTCGATGATGATGGCATTGGCTCTTTTGCAGAAAGGTGTTCAAGACCGCGATGTATATCTGTTCGACACTTTTGAAGGAATGCCTGAACCAGGAGAAAAGGATCAGGACTTAAAAGGTACTTCGGCATATGGCACATGGCAGGAAGGCCAAACAGATCAGGTAAATACATGGTGTTATTCCCCTTTGGAAGAAGTACAACAAAACCTGATTTCTACCGGTTATCCAAAAGAGAAAATTCACTTCATAAAGGGAAAAGTCGAAGACACTATTCCTAAAACAATTCCCTCTGCTATTGCCCTACTCCGTTTAGATACCGACTGGTACGATTCTACTTACCACGAACTGGTGCATTTATATCCGCTGCTCTCCCAACGCGGCGTACTGATTATCGATGATTATGGACATTGGCAGGGAGCCAGAGAAGCCACCGACCAGTATTTTGTCGAAAACAAAGTAGCCATGTTGCTCAACAGGATAGATTATACTGGACGAATTGGAATTAAAATTTAGGTAATGGGTATAGTTATCCGCCAGAGTATCAAGAGTTCAATTATATCTTATTTGGGAGTAGTCATTGGTACAGTAAATCTGTTATGGCTCTCGATCACATTCTTGCAACCGGATCAACTCGCTCTATCGCGGGTATTAGTAGAAGCTTCTCTGCTTTTTGCTTCATTTTCTCAATTAGGTACCACTCAGATTTCTGATCGATTTTTTCCACATTTCAAGGATGACACTAAAAAGCACCACGGCTTTTTTACCTTCTTGCTAATATATCCTTTGGCTGGCTTTTTTACCTTTTGCCTGGCTCTGCTCATTTTCAAAGGCGCTTTGGTAGGGTTTTATGTGAAAAAAGCGCCTCTCCTGAATGATTTTATATATTTCATTATCCCTCTCACTTTTTTTGTAATGTACCAGAGTATTCTGGAGTCCTATAGTCGCATTCACTTGCGTATTGTAGTGCCTACTATCGTGAGAGAACTATTTTTAAAGTTATCTAATTCGCTCATTATCATATTATTTGCATTACACCTTATTGATTTTGACACGTTCGTTATCTTAACAGTAGGCTCTTATGGCCTTGCGGTCATACTTCTTCTCTTTTATGTCAAATGGCTGGGGAAATTATACTTCCAGGCTGATTTGGCGCGATGGAATTTTCCCTTATTCCGGCAGGTAGTGTACTTTGGACTATTCATTATTATGGGTAGCCTAGGCGTATTGCTTACCACCAAAATTGATGTGCTCATGTTGCCTGCCTTGTCAGGCTTAGATTCAACGGGAATTTATGTGGTGGCCACTTTTATGGCAGGCGTAATAGAGATTCCTAAACGATCCATCTCTCAGATTAGCGCTCCCTTGATATCTCAGGCGATAAAAATGGAGGCTTTAGATAAAGTATTGGTCTTGTATAAAAAAACGTCTATCCATCAACTCTTGGCTGGCATTTTCATCTTTCTAGGGATTTGGTGCAATATTGATGCTGTATTCGCCCTAATCCCCAAGGGGGAAATTTATCAACAAGGCAAATATGTAGTGGCTTTACTGGGATTATCTAAGTTAATTGATATGGCTACTGGTGCCAATGCTGAGATTATAATGTATTCGCGGTATTACAAATTCACTATGGTTACCATGCTTTTATTGGCATTTATCACCATTGTTACGAACTTTATATTCATCCCTATTTACGGTATTAATGGGGCGGCTTTTGCTGCTGCCTTATCTATCTTTGTATTTACGGTGATTAAATGCTGGTTTGTGTGGATAAAATTCAGGATGCATCCTTTCACTATACAAACATTCTACGCCTTGCTAATAGCGCTGGCTGTATACTTTGCCGCCAGCCTGATTCCCAGCGCAAACGGCAACGCTCTTTCGCTATTCATTAATATTACTTTGCGCTCTTTGCTCATCACCGTTTTATTTGCTGGCCTCACGGTATGGTTTCATATTTCAGAAGAAGTAAATACATTAGTAGCCTTGCTTTATAAAAGGCTCCTTTCTGCAGTCAGATAGCATCTAAATCCCAATAAATTTGCCCTATGGCCCTCACCGCTCATTTACAAGATGCTTACGAAAAGCAATACCAGGATAGCCAATCGGAATGGCGCGAACTTGGGGCGAGGCAGAAGGTTCAAAACATGGTGGAGGTTACCGGAGGTAAGCGGTTTGGTAAAGTGCTGGAAGTAGGAGCCGGAGACGGGAGTTTGTTGCAACTGTTGAATGCCCAAGGCGTAGCAGATGAGCTATATGCACTTGAAATTTCAGGTAGTGCCTTAGAACGCATTCACGCCCGCAACATTCCGAAACTGAAGGAGGCTAAATGTTTTGATGGCTACTCCATTCCTTACGAAGACAATTATTTCGATTTAGTCGTTCTTTCGCACGTACTCGAACACGTGGAATTTGAACGTAAACTCCTGCGAGAAATTAAGCGGGTTAGTCGCTATCAAGTAGTGGAAGTGCCCAAAGATTACCGATTTGGGATAGATAAACGAGTAAAACACTTCCTCTCTTACGGTCACATCAATGTGTACACGCCCTCTTCTTTTTGTTTTCTACTCCGATCAGAGGGCTTTCGCATACTCAAAAAGAAGGTTGGATTATATTCTAAAGCCACGTATCAATATATGGGCTGCTCTTCATCAGGTAAGTATCAGCCATCTTTCGGGAAAGTGTTGAAAGCAAATCTGCTTTATATGGTGAAGTGGCTATTTGTTTCAGCTCCTTCGACTCGTATCAGAGATCATTTTGCCAATACCATTACTGTAATGGTAGAACCTGAGGAGGTTACTGTCAATATTTTCAAATAATAGATTGAATGCCTGCTTCCACTATAGGCTATTGCTGCTTTACCAAGGCAAATGGATGAAATGAGAGCGCTGTGGTGGAATATTGCTGGGCTAATCCTATTGACCAACATTGTAATGACAGCCATTTTATCTATGCCACTCCTTTGCGCGTATTTATGAATGAACTGGCCAATATCCATCGTTGCCCAGAGTATGGATGCCCTTGGTTTATGCCATGCCTTTTTCTCTTTGCGCCAATTGCGCTATAAACTGGCTGATAGCATTCCATCAGCCAATTTATTAACACTATAGCTTCGCCCAGTTTTTATATTCTTTTTTGCTTTTTTGAATGACTTTCAAAATGGCACCAGCCCAATAGTTTCTGATACCAAACCCTCGGGGTTCGCCCGACATCTTCTGCGTTAATAACACTTTTCTGGAGGCTATATCAAAAAAGGTGACATGGATAACGCCTTCCTCGGCTGGCTTACTAAAAGTATCGACTATGAATAGAAGCCCCACCCCAGACTTATCCGATTTATAGTCCTTTACTATTTTGGCAATTGTTTCTGGAGAGATTCTGCCAGGATCAGGTTGATTGGATGTGAATAAATCATCAGAATTCACGGCTGCATTCCGTTTCTCTACTGTACTTAGGTCATTGATAAGGGTACTTTTATTGAATGCTTCTTTAAGGTTGAATTTTTCAGGTTCGTTGATAATCAGATTATTCCAAGCTCCGAAATATTGATTTTTAATCTGTTCACCATTTTTGGCTCCCGCTTCCCCATATTGAGAAAAGGATCCCACTAATTTGGCTTGAGAAAAATCAAGCCCAAACCAGGTTAATTCAGAAGTAGAGAAAGGATCTTTGGACGACTGAGCCACCAACGGGATACTGACGAGGGTAAATAACAGAACAAATAGGCTAAGCTTTTTCATAGAATTAGATTCAGTTAAGATGAAAAAATTTGCGCGAAAGTTGGGAGAAATTGGGCATTTATGCAAGATTTATTTTCAACTAGCCACACTGCCTTTAACAGTTGCCTTGACAAGAAATCGTATCCTTTTCCTGAATAATTGCCTGAAAACTGACTTGAAGTAGCCTCTTCCATTTCCCTACTGACAACCTCGTCGAAAATATAGAAAAGTTTCATTGTCTTCTTTAAGCTGGGTGTATGCACTTTTTCGATTACGAATTCAAACCATTATTTTATAAAAAGATAATAGCCTGTGCAAAAAAGGCACTTTTCTTACGTGTTCGTTTATGTAGCAGATCAACGTATTTTGTTCAGCGAGAACGCTTTGATTAACTTGCTGATAGAGCCAGAAACGGTACTTAAGCTGATACGCTTGTACGTACTTAATCTACTTTTCAACTGCTCCTACAAACGTTGCAGGTTTTGAATTAGCTTCAAACTGTTTGCCCATTCGTAATGCAAGGATTCCTTTTTTTTATTTTAGTCCGGCTGCTTTATTTTCTCTCATGGTTGCCATTTCCGGTACTGTATGCAGTATCAGATCTGATGTATGTGATCGTTTACCGGCTTATCAAATATCGCAAAAAGGTAGTTATCCAGAATCTGGAACGATCCTTTCCAGAAAAATCCAGCGAAGAGATTCAAACCATTGCGAAAGCTTATTATCATTATCTCTGCGATTTAATTCTGGAGACCTTCAAAACGCTCACTATCACCAAAGAAGAAGCCATTCGACGGTGTCGTTTTCATGACCTGACTCTGTTTAGGAAGCTATATGCCGAGAACAAAAATATCATCCTGGTGATGGGGCACTATGGCAATTGGGAATGGGCGGGCAGTACCATGAGCCTGGAAACGGCTTATCAACTGTACGTAATTTATCATCCGCTGTCAAACAAGTATTTTGATCAACTCATCTATGACATGCGGTCTAGGTTTGGCACTAAATTGATCCCGATGAACAATACCTTTCGGGATATGGTCAAGAACAAAAGTATTGTGAATGCAACGGCTTTCATTGCCGACCAAACGCCTCCTGCCGAAAGAGCGTATTGGACAACTTTCTTGAATCAGGAAACGCCTATTTTTGAGGGAACGGCGAAAATCGCCAAAAAGTTAAACTATCCCATTGTCTTTGTCAATGTAAAACGAACAAAAAGAGGCTATTACGAAATTTTCACAGAAGTACTGGTCGAACATCCTCAATTACTAAGCGAGGAAGAAATATCGGAGTTACATACCAGAAGGTTGGAACAGGAAATTATCAAACAACCGGAGATTTGGCTGTGGTCACATAAAAGGTGGAAGCACAAGAAGCCAAGTCAGCTGATTACGGTGGCAAAAAACAGTACGGCTCCGGTATCTACTTAAGACCAAACCGGACAAAAGTGGCCACTGTGAGTTTAAGGCTCGGTTCTTGTGCAAGCCACGACTACAGTTTTGATAATCAAACATTTAATTAATACTACCTATTGATGAGATCTGGTAAAGCGCTTATTTTAGCCACCAGAGAATTTGCGAAAGAAAATAGATTTAAAAGCTGGGTTTACACTTTATCAACGTTATTCATCTTAATTTTTCTATTCTTAGGCACTCTGTGGAATTTCCATATTGTCGGAAAGATGATATGCAGCGTCCTGGCGGGATTGGTCATCGTCCGGATGTTTACTATTTACCATGATTACCTGCACGGAACGATCCTCCAAAAATCGGTACCTGCTCATGTACTCATGTCCCTGTTTGGGGCCTTTGTCTTAAGTCCACCCAGTATCTGGAAGCTTTCTCACGATTACCATCACAAGCACAATTCAAAGCTTTTTTCGGCCAGTATCGGCTCCTATCCGATCATGACCACCAAACGATTTTTAGGCCTGTGTGCCCTGGAAAGGTTCAAATACCTGGCTATTCGCCATCCGCTGACCATCGTGAGCGGCTATCTATCGATGTTCTTATACGGCATGTGCCTCAACCCTTTCTTGAAAGACCCTAAAAAACATGCCGATTCAGGTGTGGCTTTCGTAGGACACCTGGCTTTTGCGACAGTAGCGTACCTCTCGGGCGGAATAGAAGCATTATTGCTTACAGTAATTCTTCCTTTCAGCATTGCTTGCGCTACGGGTGCGTATCTTTTTTATGCACAGCATAATTTTCCTGGCGTTACTTTTCAGTGCAACAATAATGATTGGAGCCATGCCGGGGCTTCTATGGAATCGTCTAGTTATATGGTCATGGGGCCGGTTATGCGGTGGTTTGTCGGCAACATTGGCTACCACCATATTCATCACATCAACGCCCACATTCCGTTCTACCGCCTTCCGGAAGTGATGGAGAAAATTCCGGAATTTCAATTGGCGAAACGCACTTCCCTTCGCCCCTCAGATATTATACAATGCTTAAAATTAAAGGTATGGGATACTGAAACCCAGGAAATGATTGGATTAGACCAGTTGAATCACATCAATGCATTGAAGCATAGCTAGTGCTTTACTGCTGCACAGCGTACCTAACAGCACTCTGATTCGCTAGTGAATCTTAATGAGTCGTAGGTGGTCTAGCATAGCAGTGTTTACTTCTCCGTTCATATTTTCGTTGTGAGGCTCAAAACGGAGCGATAAGGTATGCTCGCCACTGGCCAGCTGTAATACATACGCGTTGGTATACCCCCAATCGGACCATTCCTGTTGCCCTCGCTGCGGAAAAACGACCGTGCCCACTTCCTGGTCGTTGAGCCATAGCGTTCGAATAGCACATTTGTTCTCCGTATTAATTGGTCCATTTCCATTGGCATACCGAAAGTCTACCAGATAACTGCCTCGCAGCACCACATTTATCTTCAGATTGATTGCTGTATTGTGCTGCTTGCTCAACTCAACAAAGCCATTGCCAGTAAAATCCAGGTAAGGAAGGTTTGCTGGATGAGCAAATTTTTCAGCCTGTTCTATCTTTACCAAGGCATTGTTAATAAAAATGCTCGGCGCGCTTTTAAACGATTGAAAGCCTTTGCCATCTATCGCCATCACCTGATATTCCACATAGTCTTTTTCCTGGGCTACCCGAAAGCTAGTCTCTGCCGTAGTCGTATCTATCTGACCATTTTTAAATACCAGGTACTTCACGGCATCCTTTATCGGTTGCCAAAAGATAGTTTCCTTGGTTTTTTGAACTTGAGGCGTGTTAGGAGCCACATAATTCTCCAACAGATTGATATTTCCTTTACCCAAATCATTATCAGCCAACTGCATCCTTAATTCGTGCTTGCCTTGCAAATTGCCCGGAATAACAGCTTTAGTGATCAGTTTTCCATCCAGCATCACCGATTGAACGCGGTTGCCATAGCCCTCTAATTGAATGGTAAGGTTGGCCTTGCGGTAATGGAAGTTGGTCAACGTTTTAGTGCCGGTATAGGACTTGGGCACAAAAGGCTGAAAAACCAATTCATTGGCGCTGAAATCCATGCCAAACAAAACCCGGTACACAGTAGCCAGATTGCCTGCCACACTCCACAACTGCCGGTCAGAATTAATCTCGGTGCCGTTGAAGTCGCCGGTTCGGGCAACGAAATTCTCCTTGTTATTAATGAACAGCGCAGCCTGTCGGTAAAAAGCGCCTAAACCTTGGGTTACTGCAATGGCATTGCCCGTTTTGGCCGCCGCCCAGGTCCAGTACGCTTGTACAAAAGGCCAGATGCCCTCGTTATGGTAAGGAGGAATGCCAGGAATTTGCGGGTAAATACAGGGAATGCCAAATTCCTGCACAGGTGTATTTTGGATAACCCTGGCCTGCCGTTCTACATCGGCCACATCAAATAAGATGCACAGCGCTTCGCCCAATGCTTCTGAGCGGGGAGAAAGACTGAGGTGATGACGGCCATAGAGATACTGACCGTAGTAACCTTTATCTTCCAGCCAAAGCCTTTCATTCATACTCTTTTGAATAGATTCAGCCACCTTCTGGTATTTGTCGCCAGATTCGCCTAACAGAACCGCCATATCGGCTAGTATCCGGTAGGTTTGGTAATGCACCGCATTGGTACCCAAGTTTTCGGATACGAAAATATCAATCGGCTCCATCCAACGCGGATAGGTTTGCTCACGCCAGTCCAGAAAAGACGACTCGCCCCGCATCAATCCCGTTTGCAGATCGACAATCGTTTTCAGGTCATCTTCGGTTGATTGTTTAATAATGGCATACGCTTGTTGCAACCATTCCCGACTACCAGTCACCTTATAGATTTCCCAAGCAGCTAAAGCCCAGGTAGTACGGTCTGAAGAAACCGGCCAAGCACCACCCGTACCCGTATCCTGAATAATTTTATTGTCTCTTACCTTGTGCATGAGGCTATTACGGGCAACATCAGGCTGGATAGCCGCCAACGCCAGCACAATACTATAACTGACATCGCGCGTCCAGACGCCTTCCCACTTGGCTCCGGCCATAAACGTGCTATCGGGGCGAATGTCCTGTAGCATTTCTTCTAAGGAAAGGTTATATAAAGCATTCACCAAGGTTTGTGAAGATTGATACTGAGGCAAGTCAGAGAGGTCTTTTTCCAGTTTCCATTGGTGAGAAGTAAAATTGTCTGGATTGTACGGATTCATCGTCAGTGTCACTTCATAGATGCCGTTGTTATCAGTATCTTTTAACTGGAATTGAGGGCGATTGGGCAGGTTGTCAAAATCCCAACTGAGTGGTGCGGAGCCGCCAGCCACGTATACGCCATGAAAGTCATTTTTATAAATCTTTTCGCCACTAAAAGTGGTAAAATAGCCGTTTTCTTCAAACGCGTCCAGCACCTGACGCATATCCAGCCGGAGCGTGAGTTGGGTATTTTCTTCCAAAAAATTATTTTCTGGCTCTACTGCCCTGGCAGTATCTACTTGTCCAAAAGTAAGGATGGGCGATACGGCTTTTCCCTCTTTTGGGTACAATACCAAGTGATGATCTATGCCAGATACTTGTTCATTGTCCTTGCCATTGATGCAAAACTTGAAAGCAATCAGCCGACTGAAGGTCGCATTGGCTGGACTTTGATAGTTAGAGGTGATTTCGGTATCGGATACCGCCACAGCAGTATAGCGGCCTTGGGTTACACTGTCGGAATAGACCGAAAAATGAGAGGATTGGTATAAGGTAGGTTTGTTCATCTGCTTGTTTTCGCAACTCCAGAATGCCAGGAGAAGAAGGCTGTAAAGTACTGCTTTTGGCATGAGACAAGATAGGTATTTAGATTGATTAGAAAGAGAATTTCTTACAAGAAGCCTTGTCTATAAAGTAAAACACGCGTGTTCATAACCAGGTTACAAACACGCGTTGGTAGTATTTAATCGTTTTTATCAGGGTATTTTATGCTCCTCGGGTACCAGTGCTTTTCAAGAGGCCAATACCCGAACTGAAGAATATCAATCCCAGTATAGCAAATATCCATGGGCTTTGAGCGGTCAGGTTACGACCAAATACGCCGAATACGCCAATAATTAGTCCGACCAATCCAAGCAGAATCAATATTGCGCCGATTATACTTTTGGCTCCCATATAGGTTGAAGATTAGATGAATAGATAAAATGAGTACGATTGCTCATACGAAAGAGCCCGTAAAATGTTCAGACCAAAATTTTTATCGCGTAACTCCTTTCCCTATAGCCAAAAAAAAGCGCTGCACAAGTGAAGTGCAGCGCTTAACAATACTCTACCTATCAATACATTATATATGTAACGCCCGGTTTTCGGTTGCAGCCAAGGCAGCCTCCTTAAACGATTCGGTGAAGGTGGGGTGCGCGTGGCTAATCCGTCCGATATCTTCAGCAGAAGCGCGGAACTCCATCGCAACTACTGCTTCGGCAATCATATCAGCCGTGCGGGGACCTATCATGTGTACGCCGAGTATTTCGTCGGTCGTTTTGTCGGCTAATACCTTCACTAAGCCTTCTATATCCATACTGGCTCTCGCCCTTCCTGATGCTTTAAAAGGGAAAGAACCAACTTTATACGCTATATTCTTCGCTTTCAGTTCTTCTTCCGTATATCCTACCGAAGCTACTTCAGGCCAGGTATAAACTACATTTGGAATGAGCAAGTAATTGATGTGCGGCTTCTGACCAGCAATCACTTCTGCTACAAATGTGCCTTCATCTTCTGCCTTATGCGCCAACATCGCCCCTTTGATTACGTCGCCAATGGCGTAAATACCTGGCACTTTTGTTTGCAAATGGTTATCTACTTCGACTTTGCCCCGGTTGTCGACAGCCAAGCCAGCATTTTCCAAAGCCAGGCCATCGGTATAAGGATGGCGCCCAATGGATACCAAGCAGTAATCGCCGGTGAAGGTCACTTCCTTGCCTTGGCTATCGTCAGCGGTAACAGTCACCTCATTGCCATTACTAACCACCGCTTTAACTTTGTGGTTGAAATAAAATTCGGCATCTAACTTTTTCATAGAGCGATGCAGTTCCTTACCCATCGTAGCATCCATCGTTGGAATTATAGCGCCCGCATATTCGATAAAAAGCACTTTAGCACCCAAACGAGCGTATACCGAACCCAGTTCTGCACCAATTACACCAGCACCAATAACGATGAACCGTTTGGGAACCTCGGGCAGATTGAGCGCTTCGGTCGAAGAGATAACCCGCTTTTTGTCAATGGTAATGCCCGGTAAGCTAGCCGGTTTGGAACCCGTAGCAATGATGATATTTTTGCCAGTAATGTCTTCTGTTCCGGCATCTGCCTTGGTCACTTTTACTGTATTTTTATTGACAAAAGAACCCAATCCGTGATAGACCGTGATTTTGTTCTTCTTCATCAAAAAGTCAATGCCGCCAGTCGTTTGCTTGACGACTTCATCTTTCCGCTTAATCATTTGTCCTAAATTCACCTTCAGGTTGCTCAGTTCGATGCCGTGCTCCTGGAAAGTGTGTGCGGCATTAAAGAAATGCTCAGAAGAGTCAAGCATGGCTTTGGAAGGAATACAACCTACATTAAGGCAGGTGCCACCCAGGGTATTATATTTTTCGATAATGGCGGTTTTTAGTCCAAGTTGCGCCGCGCGGATAGCCGCCACGTAGCCACCAGGGCCGGAACCGATTACAATTACGTCGTAGGTCATAGAGTAGAGGTGCTGATTAGTAAATGTGCTGATCGATCTGCCGATGTGGTGCGGATTTAGAGACTTTATCTTAAATCTCTAATAACAATCTTGTTGGGTCTTCTAATAGTTGTTTTACGCGAACAAGGAAGCTAACTGACTCCCGGCCATCGATAATGCGGTGGTCATACGAAAGAGCAATGTACATCATTGGACGAATTTCCACCTGGCCATTGATCGCTACAGGTCTTTCAATGATGTTGTGCATGCCCAAAATGGCCGACTGCGGCGCATTAATAATGGGTGTAGACATCATAGAGCCAAACACACCACCGTTGGTAATGGTGAAGGTACCACCAGTCATATCATCAATCGTCAGTTTGTTGTCGCGGGCTTTGGTTGCCAGACGCACCACTTCCGCTTCGATACCAGCAAAACTTAAGGACTCGGCATTGCGGATGATGGGCACTACCAAGCCTTTGGGGGCCGATACCGCAATAGAAATATCGCAAAAGTCATTGTACACGATTTCGTCGCCATCAATCATCGCATTTACAGCTGGCCACTCTTGTAAAGCTACGCATACAGCCTTGGTAAAGAAGGACATAAAGCCCAATCCTACGCCGTGCTTTTCTTTAAATTTATCTTTGAATTTAGCCCGTAATTCCATAATAGGCTTCATATCTACTTCATTGAAAGTAGTTAACATGGCCGTTTCGTTCTTCACTGCCACCAACCGGCGTGCAACTGTTTTGCGGAGCGGCGTCAGTTTCAAGCGGCGTTGGCTGCGGCTACTCGGAGCATTGACGGCTGGAGAAGCACTACTTGGTTTAGCTTCTGGCGTGGCGGTCTTGTTCGCTGGGGCACTCACTGCCGCTGGTTTTTCGGCACTCAAGGCATCGGCTTTGGTAATCCGGCCATCGACACCAGTACCGTTTACTTGCTTGGCTTCAATGCCTTTTTCAGACAGTATTTTCTCGGCAGCCGGAGAAGTATGACCTGTGGCGTAAGAAGTTTTAACGTCTGCTGCTGGCTGGTTTGCCGGAGCTGATTTGGTTTCGGTAGTAGACTGAGTAGTTGGCGCAACAGTTTGGCCTGCGCCAGCTTCTATCCGGCAAAGGAGGGCACCAATCGGCAAGGTAACGCCTGGTTGCGCTACAATGCGCAAAATACCCGAAGCTTCGGCAGGAAGTTCAAAAGTGGCCTTGTCCGATTCCAGCTCGCACAATACCTCATCGCGGTTTACAAAGTCACCGTCTTTCTTCACCCAGGAAGCAATGGTTACTTCCGTTACTGATTCGCCTACGGAAGGCACTTTTATTTCTAAGACAGCGGTAGTTGATGGAGTTTCAGTTACTTTTTCCACGGGAGTATTCGTTTGAGGCTGAGAGTTTATGGGTTTTTCCTGGGTTACAGGGGCACTTTTATCCGAGTCTATACTACATAGTACTGTACCAATGGGTAAAGTATCCCCTACTTGCGCGATGATGTGCAACACTCCGGAAGCTTCGGCAGGCAGTTCGAAGGTAGCCTTATCTGATTCCAATTCACACAATATTTCATCCTGGTTCACGAAGTCACCTTCCTTTTTAGTCCAGGCGGCTATGGTAACTTCGGTCACCGATTCGCCCACAGAGGGTACTTTTATTTCTAATGCCATGAGTTAAGTTTAAAAGATTATGAGTAGATGAGTTTGTCGCACCTCTACTTAGGGCTAGTATTAGGGTAAATGTCAACAAGTTAAAAACGGCTATGCCGGAGAAGTAAATAGATCATTTCCCGCTCCGGCAACCAAGTTACTACTTCTTAAGAAAAAGCTTTAGTAATAATTTCTTCCTGTTCTTTGGCATGCACTTTAGCATAACCCGTAGCTGGAGAAGCACTGGCTTTTCTAGAAATGACATGCAGGAAAATAGAGCGGTAAGAACGTAGGATAAAAGTCCAGGCACCCATATTTTCCGGTTCTTCTTGTACCCAAACTACCTGGTTTTTAGAAGGATATTTAGCTAATTCCTCATCTACTTGCTTCGTCGGGAAGGGCTGAATCTGCTCTACCCGAATAATGGCCACATCGTCGCGTTTACCGCTTTGCTGCGCATCCAATAAATCAAAGTATACTTTTCCTGAGCACAACAGCACTTTTTTCACCTTTGCAGGTTGAGCATATGTATCACCGATCACTTCCCGGAATCTTCCTTGCGTGAAATCCTCTATCGGCGAAACGCACAGCGGATGGCGAAGCAAGGACTTGGGAGACATAACAATACAAGGCTTACGGAATTGCCAGGTGAGTTGCCGCCTCAACAAATGGAAGAAGTTAGCCGGCAAGGTCACATTAGCCACGATCATATTATATTCAGCAGACAGTTGCAGGAATCGCTCTGGACGGGCATTGGAATGCTCGGGTCCCTGGCCTTCGTAGCCGTGTGGCAATAACAACACCAAGCCATTCATCCGTTGCCACTTTGATTCGGAGCAGGCAATGAACTGGTCAATCATTACTTGAGCGCCGTTGGCGAAATCACCGAACTGAGCTTCCCAAATAACTAATGCATGAGGGTTGGCCATTGCATAACCAAATTCAAACCCTAATACCGCATATTCAGAAAGCAGCGAATTATATACCCGGAATTTCTCCTGTTTCTCCTGAATATAATCAAGACTGTTGTAGGCTTCATTGGTTTCGGCATCGTGCAATACCGAGTGACGGTGCGAGAAAGTGCCCCGTTGTACATCTTGCCCACTCAAGCGTACCATTTTATTTTCCTGTAAGAAAGATCCATACGCCAGCAACTCGGCAGAAGCCCAGTTTAATTGGCGGGTTTCAAAAAACATCTGTTTGCGGTCTTTCAGCAGCTTCTCTATTTGCTTCAAGGGTTTAAATCCTGCTGGGATCTTTACCAGCGCCTCTCCCACCTTCTTAATAACGTCCTCGGAAATGCCCGTTTCTGGCGATTGAACAAAGTCGGCAGGGGTAGCACGACGCAATTCCCGCCACCCTTCTTCCATTTTCTGGTAAGTATAAGGCAGAGGACGCTGTTTTACCATATCAAGCCTATCCTGCAATAAGGCCTTAAATTCGTTGTCCATCTTCTCGGCCAACTTCGCGTCCACTTCTCCCCGGGAAATCAATATTTTGTTGTAAATCTCCCTAGGATTCGGATGTTTGGAAATAACGTTATATAGCGTAGGCTGGGTAAACTTCGGCTCGTCGGTTTCGTTATGGCCGTGACGACGGTAGCAAACCATATCAATAAAAATATCCCGCTTGAACTTTTGCCGGAACTCTACCGCCAACCTGGCACAGAAGACCACCGCTTCAGGATCATCGCCATTGACGTGCAATACCGGCGCATCCACAATTTTGGCTACGTCAGTACAGTAAATACTGGAACGCGCATCTTCAAAATCAGTGGTAAAGCCTACCTGGTTATTAATGACAAAATGGATAGTACCATCAGTACGATACCCTTTCAAGGTCGACATTTGCGTTACTTCGTACACAATGCCTTGTCCAGCCAAAGCGGCATCGCCGTGGATGAGAATGGGCAATATTCTACGGTATTTCCCTTGATAAAGACCATCGCCCTTGGCCCGAGCAATTCCTTCTACTACTGGATTTACGGCCTCCAAGTGAGACGGATTGGGTGCCAGTTTTAGGTGAATTTTCTTTCCTGAGGTAGTCTCTACTTGGCTGGAATAACCCATGTGATATTTTACGTCACCATCGCCAAAAGTCAGGTCAGGAATGGCATTTCCTTCAAACTCATTAAATACGTTTTCGTACGTTTTTCCAATAATATTGACCAGCACATTCAGCCTCCCCCGGTGAGCCATACCAATGATGCATTCCTCTACGCCCAATTCCGATGCCTTGTTAACAATCGCATCCAGCGCAGGAATAGTCGTTTCGCCACCTTCCATGGAGAACCGTTTCTGGCCAAGGTATTTAGTTTGCAGAAAATTTTCGAATACGACCGCTTCATTCAGCTTAGAAAGTATCCTTGTCTTTTCTTCTATAGGAAGGTTAAATTCCAGTGCTTCTGTCTCAATTTTGTTCTTCAGCCATTCAGCTATCTCAGGTTCACGGATATAACGGTATTCAAACCCGATTGGCCCTTCGTAAATGCGTTGAAGTGTAGCGTGTATTTTCCGTAAAGTGGCTGGGCCTAATTTCAACTCGCTTCCTACCTCAAACACCGTATCTAAATCCTGCTCAGATAAGCCAAAATCAGCCAGATCTAGTAATGCCTTTCGGTCTTTGCGCGTACGCACGGGATTGGTTTTTGCCCGTAAATGCCCCCGGGTACGGTAAGCATAAATAAGGTTGCGAACTTGTAATTCCTTTTCTGATAAAGCAAAAGTGCTGGTTTTATCTGTCGCTGGTGGCGTAACCTGCGTAGCACTTGTCCCATTGGTGTGTCCATTGGTAACACTCTTTTCCTTTTCGCCATAGGTAAGGGAAAAGTCAAATCCTTCAAAGAACTTCTGCCAGCTTTCATCAACTGACTTCGGATCTTGTTTATACGATTGATAAAGTTCGTCAATGGACGCTCCATCTACATTGGCGATATAAGAATATTTATCCATGTTAAAAATAAATGACATTCAATACGGTAACAAAACTAGGCAGATTAATCAAAATGATAAAATCGTTTATTCGCTTAAGCAAATACAAATCTGTAAGAATTGGGTATAAAAGTTAGCGAATTTTCGCTAAACTTAGCAGAATACATTTGTCGCCAACCAAAACATCTGTCTTTTTAGCAAAATATTTTTACTGCCATTTTTTCGATTTATTCTCCACTAAGGTACTGTAACGAAAAACCCACGGAAAGTTTTATCCGTGGGTTTTCGTTGGTTTTTCACTCTATAACAATCAACTGATTGTTAATGACTTTTCTCAATTTTTCAATCATCGTCATCCTCTCCTGGTTTGGGCATAGAGAACATACTGCTCAACAAATCTTTGAATTGCAACCCAATACTCAATTGCTTTTTACTTAGCATGGAGTATTCCGCTAGCCCGTGGAGAGCAAACTCCATGAGGAATAACTTAAAAGTATTGTCCTGCTTGCCGTGAAATAAATTAATTAGATTCTCTAATCCTTCTACAGCCATTAACCTATTCCGGTAATCTTTGTCCGAAAGGTCATTCAACAGGTCAATCACATTTCCATCGCCGAACCAATCGGTAATTTTCTTATAAGGATTTTTGTCTTTTTGCAGCTTCTTTTGCTTTTCTGGATCGGGAAAATAATGCAGAAACTGAGTCCGTATTGATTTGCCCAAGAGATTTTGAGCCACAATTACCGGCCCTTCTACTTCACCCTCGTACACCAGCTCTACTTTCCCGGTAATGGATGGAATGACGCCTACCAAATCGCCGACCCGCACATGCGTACTTTTCTCTCCATTGATGAGCAAACGCCTTTCTGCGGTACTTAGCACGTTTTCGTAGGCCGAAATAGTTAACCGAGCCGATACGCCACTTTTGGGATCTACGTATTCGCTGTTACGGGCTTCAATGGCCACCTGTTCAATCAAGTCAGCGATAAGTTCGTTGGTGCGGACCCGCTCATCTTGGCCATACTTCACCTTAGCTTCCTGACGGGTAATCTTCTTCCCGATTTCAATACTTTTAGGATAATGCGTCACTATCTGGCTATCGATCCGGTCTTTCAACGGAGTTACAATACTGCCACGATTGGTATAATCTTCAGGGTTAGCCGTAAAAACGAACTGAATATCGAGCGGCAAACGCACCTTGAAGCCTCGAATCTGGATATCGCCTTCCTGCAAAATATTGAACAAGGAAACCTGAATACGTGCCTGTAAGTCAGGCAATTCGTTAATAACAAAGATACCTCGGTGAGCGCGTGGGATGAGGCCAAAATGAATAACCCTTTCATCAGAATACGGCAGTTTCAGGGTCGCCGCCTTGATCGGATCAGCATCACCAATAAGGTCGGCCACCGATACATCAGGAGTAGCCAACTTTTCGGTATAGCGGTCACTGCGGTGTAGCCAGTCTATGAGCGTTTTGTCGCCATGTTCGGCAATCAAGTCGATGGAGAAGCGGGAAATTGGTTGCAAAGGATCGTCATTTAACTCTGAGCCCTTTACTACTGGAATGTATTCGTCCAGCAGCCCAATCATCATTCGGGCAATGCGGGTTTTGGCCTGTCCGCGCAGTCCCAGCAGATTGATGTGGTGCATAGACAGAATGGCTCTTTCCACATCAGGAATTACTGTTTCTTCGTAACCCCAAATGCCAGGGAAAACGGTTTCCTTGTTGCGTATTTTATCAATCAGGTTATCCCGCAACTCTTGCTTTACGGCTTTTGAACGGTAACCGGCGGCTTTTAACTCGCCAAGGGTTTTGATTTTTAGTAACTGTTGCGCTGGAATCTCTTTATAGGTCATAAATATTATTATGTTCAAAATACTTTTATTAAACTAACAATGAGCAAGTTACGCCGAATATCTCCAAGTTCTATAATACTAGATTTAGAGGTAGAAACCTTCCGTCCCACGTCGACTTTAACCCTTCACTCAAAGGGGAGTTAGAGAGATGTTTCTATACTTTCTTCTATCCAATCTTGAATCACTTTTAGCACATAGGTCATATTTTGTTTGGGATCTTTATCCGAAAAATGAAGAAAATGAATACCTAAGGTTTCTAATCTTTCTTGTCTTATTTTATCTTCTTCCACTTTATATTGATGACTTTCGCCATCAATTTCGATAGCTAAGAACCATTCGCGACAATAAAAATCTACAATATAATTATCAATGGGTACCTGCCTATGAAATTCGCAATTCAACATCTTTTTACCTTTCAATTCATTCCAGAGTAGAACCTCAGAAAGAGTACTATTTTTTCTTAATTCTCTGGCTAACTTTTTAAGGTATGGCCTATAAGGTAAAATGATATTTTTGGACATACTTTACGGCTATAATTATAAAGAACATCCCCCTAGCCCCCTTCAAAGGGGGAATTTTGGCGTTTGCATTCCCCCTTTGAAGGGGGCTAGGGGGATGTAGGTGTCGCGAGGCTAAAAACGCCTTGTAATTCAAAACACAATTTGCTTATAATTAACCCTTTAAGGCAAATATTTTATCATCTAACTGATTGCTGGACATTTTCTTTTCAACCGTGTTAGACATCCCCCTAGCCCCTTCAAAGGGGAATTCGTGCGTCCAAATTCCCCCTTTGAAGGGGGTTAGGGGGATGTAGGTAGCATCCAAAAAGAAAATGTCCAGCAATCAGATCATCTAATTAATTATTGAGCATTTTCAACGTCCACCCTAACAGGTTTTTATAGTTAGTTGCTATAAATAATTCACAAATTAAACCTGCCAGATCTTCGCTGAAGAATATAAAAACATCTAGTAAGCAGATTATTAAACATCCTTCCTTCTATTTCGCTCGTAATCTTCAAAGATAAAGTTACCTAAACCTTTGAGTGTGCTGTAATAAGCTTTGCCGTTGTTAGTTTTGGTAAACTCCCGTACAAACTCCTGTAAATAAGGATCGGTGGCAATCATAAAGGTAGTAATCGGAATTTTGATCCGGCGGCATTGGGCAGCCAGATTGAGGGTCTTGGTCAGAATTTTCTTGTCAAGGCCAAAACTGTTTTTATAATACCGGATACCTTCTTTCAGGCACGTAGGCTTACCATCAGTAATCATAAAAATTTGTTTGTTCTTATTCTTCCGACGGCGAAGGAGATCCATCGCCAGCTCCAGACCAGCC
Organism: Bacteroidota bacterium; assembly: GCA_040385915.1. Lineage (GTDB taxonomy): Bacteria > Bacteroidota > Bacteroidia > Cytophagales > ES-bin-26 > ES-bin-26. The sequence continues at coordinate 1,912 of JAZKGK010000308.1, read as the reverse complement.
ACTGTATTGGTATGATACGGCCCCACTTCCAGGTAAGGCAAATCTTTGATTTGTACTTGCCAGGCATCATTGCCAAACACAATGATGTCGAGCGTATCTTTCGGATATTTGGTCGTGATTAGCTCGGCCAGCGCCATGGCTACCTTCTTGGCTGGAGTAATGCGGTCTTCGCCGTACAAAATCATTGAGTGCGAAATATCGATCATCAGCACAGTGGAAGTTTGGGCCTTAAATTCTTTCTCCACTACCTCCAGATCATTTTCCATGAGCATAAATTCGCCGATGCCGTGGTTAATCTGTGCATTGCGGATAGATTCGGTCATGGAAATCTGCTCCAAGGTATCGCCAAACTGGAAGTTGCGCAGGTCGCTGCTGAGTTCATCGCCATTGCCCGAATACGGAGTTACGTGATTGCCGTTGTTGCTCGACTTTTTCAGCTTGCCGAAAATCTCTTCCAGCGAACTCCGGCGGATGGTCTGCTCATTCTTGGCAGTCATGACAATTTTTCCGCCTGGCGTTTCTTCTGTAATGTAACCTTTGTCTTTCAGATCCTGAATAAAATCGCCAATGCCATAGTCATCACCGGTGAGGTTGTGCTGCTTATCGAGGTTATTTAACCAACTTAAGGCTTCGCTTACATCACCAGCAGTAATTACAAGTAATTGGTTAAAGATATTCAGCAATTGCTCAAACTTATTCTTGGCATCTTCTTCGCCAGGAATAAACGCTGAAAATTGATAGCCTACCATTTGAGTTTATGAGTTTATGAGTTGAAAGTTTAGAGTGTAAAGTTTAGCAGTGTAAAGTTTTTGGGGTGTAATCGTTTGAGTACTTACCGCTTTACTTCATCTCTATGGCAAAACGGTTATGAGTACAATTTAGTTTTGATCGGGGTGAAATTTGCCTTTCGCTTGCTGCTTCCTCCCTATCTACACCATTCACTTTACACTTTCAACGCATACACTCTAAACTTTACACTTTCAACTTTCTACTCATCAACTTTCAACTCTAATGAATCCAGCACTTTAGGTTTACCACCGGGATTGTAAATATTACTCGGCGAAACCAAGTCGGCTTGGCAAAGTACTGGTAATAAGTGATAGGCTTGCACTTTTTTCTTTCTTACCAATTTGCCTACCATTGTATCAATACCACCGTTGGCTAAGTTGATGGGAAATAGGTTCTGCAACAACGTTTGTGCGCCCTTAGCCGATACGACGTAAGCGTACATGCCTTCACGCGGGTAATGTGGCTCAAATACGTGAGTGGAAATAAATTTGCGGATATGATGGGGTGCAGTAAGGCCGCTGCCTAGGTAAAGTATATCGAAATCTGGTGGTACTTCTGGCATTCGGACGCGTAGATCTTCTACAAATGTATCAGAGAGAATGACATCATCTTCTAAAATCAGGCAATATTCCCAGCCTTGCACCACTATTTGCTGCCAGGCTCTGATATGGCTTAATGCACAGCCAATACTGCCAGAAGACAGGTAGCGTTTAGCGTAATTAGAGAAAAAGTCCTCTTCTAACTGATTGATATCAAGAACTTTTCCATCAACTGCTTCAAAGAAAGTATAGGATATATTCCGATGGCTCATCTGCTGATAGATATTCTCTCTTCTATCCCGCCGAAAAGGGAGCGAGATAACCAGTATTTGATCGAAGTAAAGCGTGTCGCTCCGCCAGTTGTAAACATGGTGAAGCGTAGAAGACAAAGGGCTTTTATTTCTGACTATCAACCCAATCCACTCCCGCAACTCGGCCAGGGTATAGTCCAGTAACCAGAGGTTGAATACCCGGCGTTTGAGTTTGTTTAGGGAGTTAGGCATTAATCGTTAGCGTAGCAACGCCCGGTAATTAGGTATCGAGCTAGTAAATAATAAGTTAAAAATCTTTATTCACCAAATTTC
>JAZKGK010000307.1:13763-20770 GCA_040385915.1 Bacteroidota bacterium | reverse complement strand
ATGACTGTGAGAGAAAACCTTGAATTTGGCTTGGTAAGGCATTCCAGACATCTCAAACAGAAGGAGATTGACCATGCAGTAGAAGAAGTGCTGGAGGCAGTTGGTCTGTCGCAAAGCATCAACCAGATGCCTTCTGAACTATCGGGTGGACAGCGCAAGCGGATTGGCATTGCCCGAACGCTCATTTTGAAACCAGCCATTATGCTGTACGATGAACCAACCGCCGGCCTCGACCCTATTACCTGCATCGATATTAACAATTTGATTAACGAAGTGCAGGAACGATACCATACTTCTTCTATCATTATTACGCACGACCTAACCTGCGCTCGCGCTACTGGCGACCGGCTTGTGATTCTGTTGAATGGGCAGTTTCAGCGCCAAGGCAGTTTTGAAGAAGTTTTTGATACGAAAGATGAACAAGTAAAAGCATTTTATAACTACAACTTTATTGAATAAAATGAAAGCGGCAGCAAATAAACGTTCGGTAATGGTGGGAGTTTTCGTCTCTCTGGCCATGGTTATTTTTGTGGTGGGTATATTCACACTAGGAGGTAAACAAAAAAAATTCATTAGCAGTATTAATATAAAATCTACTTTTGACGACGTAAATGGCTTACGTCCAGGAAACAACGTGTGGTTTTCGGGTGTGAAAATCGGCACTGTCAAGGAGATTAAAATACACGGCAATGCGCAGGTAGAAATTACGATGAACATTGAGGAAAAGGCCCAGGAATACATCCGAAAAGATGCCGATGCTAAGATCAGTTCCGAAAGCCTTATTGGCAATAAAAATGTGGTCATCTTCGGTGGTACACCCAAGTCGCCTGCCGTGCAAGATGGCGATGTGATTCGGTCGGCCCGTTTGCTGAGTACCGATGATATGATGGCCACGCTTCAGGAAAACAACAAAAACCTGCTAGCCATCACCAATGACTTTAAAAACCTCAGTGCTATGATTGTAAAAGGCGAAGGTCCCATGGGCACCTTACTGACTGATACTGTACTGGCTACTCATTTCCGGTCGGTAGTGTTGGGCTTGGATAAGGCATCGGCCAATACAGTGCGGGCATCAGGCGCACTGAGCCAGTTTACAGCCAAATTGAATACCAAAGACGGACTGGCAAACCAGTTACTCACCGACACCTTAGTTTTTAGTCAACTGAAAATATCGGTAAATCAACTGCAAAAAACTACCACGTCGGCAGCTCAAATGGCTGATGACTTGAGGCAATCGAGCAATAAGCTCAAAAGTAACAACAATGCCTTAGGTGTACTGTTGACGGATGAAGCTTTTGCTTCAGAACTGAAAACAACGATGAAAAACCTTTCTACCAGTTCAGGAAAGTTTGACGAAAATATGGAAGCATTGCAACACAACTTCTTACTGAGGGGCTTCTTCAAAAAGAAAGCAAAAGAGAAAGAGAAACAACAACCTCAACTGGAACAGCATCCGTAGGCATTCAAAGGGAAAGTTTGGTTTGATCAATTGGGTTGTGTTGGAAATAGAACTTCTGCTGTAAAGTCCTTGCATCTAAGCATTTGAGTAAAAACACCTAACTACTTAATCAGCACATAATCAAATGCTTTCCTCTGCTTTTATCGTCTTTGCCAGAATCTGTCCTACCTGATATACTTCTTCAAATGTATTATAGAGGGGGGTAGGCGCGAGCCGGATGACGTTTGGTTCGCGCCAATCGCCAATAACCCCATTTTCCATCAAAGCTTCAAAGAGCTGGCGACCACCCTTTTCCACCAATAACGACAACTGACAGCCTCTTTCGTGCGCACTTCTAGGGGTGATCATATGAATGTGGTTGTAAGCAGATGCCTGGTTATACTGCTCAATAACGTATGCCAGATATTTGGTCAATTCTACGCTTTTCTTGCGAAGGTTGGCCATACCTGCTTCATCAAAAATATCCAGAGAGGCTTTGTGTACAGCCATCAGCAGAATAGGGCTATTGCTCAATTGCCAGCCATCAGCGCCGGGCATCGGAATAAAGCCTTTCTTCATCTGGAACCTTGTTTTTTCATCATGTCCCCACCAGCCTGCCAGTCGAGGTAGATCTATATTGTTGGCATGTTGTTCGTGTACAAAAGCACCCGCCACGCCACCTGGACTCGAATTGAGGTATTTGTAGGTACACCAGACGGCAAAATCGACCTGCCAGTCATGCAAGCGGAGCAATACATTTCCTGCGGCGTGCGCTAGGTCGTAGCCTACTTTAGCACCAGCCAGATGAGCGGCTTCCGTAATAGCCGCCATATCAAATACCTGTCCCGTATAGTAATTTACGCCGCCCAATAAAACCAGGGCGAGTGAATCGCGGTTTTCTATGATGGTTCGGATAATGTCTTCCGTCCGTAAAATGAACTCTCCCTTACGCGGCTTTAATTCCACAATTGCCTCATCAGGGTGCAATTGATGCAGTTTAACCTGTGATTCAACGGCATACTGGTCGGAAGGAAATGCCCCAGCTTCCATCAGAATTTTGAAACGCTTCTTATTGGGCTGGTAGAAAGACACCAGCATCAGGTGCAGATTGACCGTCAGGTTATTCATGACCACGACCTCGTGAGGCAATGCGCCTATCAGGCGGGCTACCGGTTCCTTGAACTGTTTATGGTAAGAAAGCCAGGGGTTTTCTCCTTTAAAATGCCCTTCTACGGCCAAATCCTGCCATGGTAACATTTCGGCCTGTATGGCTTGAGCTGCCGTTTTTGGTTGTAAACCCAGTGAATTTCCACAGAAGTAGATAGCGTCTTTGCCGTTGAGCTTCGGCATGTGGAAACGGTTCCTGAATCCCTTTAGTGGATCTCGGGCATCTAGCTGCTGGGCAAATTCCAACGTATTCTCGTAGATCATAACTCAATGGGCTAATGGGCGCACGTAAAGATGGGCTGGTTGACGGCCTAAATACGTACCTCAGGCAGCAGCAGATAGGGAGAGGTTAGGGCTTTTGCATAATGGTGCCACATTTTTTACAGGTTTTTAAGTCGCTGGAAGACCAGAAGCGCTCCATCACTACGGGAAGCTGTTGGACAATATCGGTAATTTCGGTGAAATCTTCGTGGAGCTGATTGCCACAGCTTTCACAAAACCACAGAAAGCCATCCTTCTCACCTGGCTTACGATAGCGTTCGATGACTAAACCAACAGAACCAGCAGATCGTCGAGGAGAATGTGGTACGCGGGGAGGCAGCAGAAAAATTTCTCCTTCGCAGATTGGAATGTCCACGGGTTTACCATCCTCTATGATTTTCAGCACAATATCCCCTTCTACCTGATAAAAAAACTCTTCGCTTTCATCATAATGGTAATCCGTTCGGGCATTGGGTCCACCCACCACCATCACGATAAAGTCGTCATTGGCTTTATACACCTGCTGGTTGCCAACGGGAGGCTTGAGCAAATGGCGGTTTTCATCAATCCATTTTTTAAAGTTGAAAGGTCGTTGAATAGGCATAGTGTTGGTGGGCTGATTTGGAGAATGGTTGGCCGTAAAGATGCTGATAATACGCAAAGGACGGGTTTTTATTTATTTTGACAAAGAAAGTAAAGAGGGTGGAGAAGGTATATTTTCGTCCATTGGCAAAACAAGGTGCTAAATAGTTAATATTTTTTTGTGAGAAACATTCTTTTAAGGGAAATTTGGCAAATGGCTTACCCAGCTTAAATAACTAATTCTATGCCTCTATGAAAAAGAAAATTCTCTCCCCCAAAATAAGTATTCAGGATTGGCTGAAATTTAAACCTTATAAGGTGCCTTCCTCCTACGATACTTTTTATCTGGAACGATGCCGGGAAATATACGACCTGCTGGGCAAATACGACGATTGGTTGGAAGATATAGAATTAGCTGAAGACGAAAAAAAGAACCTGGCTTGTATACTGGTGTCTTACTACGAAGATTTTATCAGTGAGATTGGTATCTGGAAGGGCTTCATTGACACGAATCAGGAGCTATATGGCACTTATCTGCCCTTCTACAATCTGACCGACTATGACCCGGACTATCTCAACCGACAGGATTTTGCTTACTTGGTCTGGCACTTTCTCACCAAGTACAATGAAGACTCTACCCAAGCACCCGATTCCGGTTGGATTATGGATTTGGCAGAAAAGCTTTATGAGGCGCTTGAGCCTGGCATCGACGATTCACCCGCTACAGAGATGTACGATAAATTGTTTAGCGTGCCCGACAAGCAAGATTTTTTTGGTTGTAAGGAACCACTCCAATGGTTTGCGATCCAATCTTACCTGATCGGAATGGATTTTGGACGCCAATTAAGGGAACTGACGTATGAGGCACAGTACTCAGGAAAGTTTGCGCCTGAGCATATAGGTCCAGTTCTTTATGCCATCAGCGAACCTTTCGTATTTACAAAACGCTCCTCCTATTCGGCACTCAATGCACCCGAATGGTTCTCGCGGGTGGCGCGTTGCTCGGCTCAAAAGCGGGAAGAGATCAAAAATCTATGTTACTGGCACCCAGGAAAGTACCGTTTGGAAGAAACGCATGATAAAACTTATATCCGGTTTACTCATTTGTATACCAACCAGACTTACCTGGTACGCCGGGATTCGTTCCAAAACAGCAAGAAACCAGGCACGGATGGAATGATGTTTCAGATGACCCTCATTCAATGGAATGGAGACTGGTGGCTGAGTGGCATTATGTACAGTCTCTACGATACGGAAAAAGAGATGAAACAATACCAGAGAAGTATTACCAATACGCCCTGGATTTTACCTGACAATTTGATTCAAACGTCCATAAAAGCAACGGAGGAGATGTATCAGAGTTTTGTGAATTTTTTCGGCAGTCCACTGGCGCAATTCAAAAACAAAGCAGAAATCAACGAAAAGACCCAGGCTTTTATGGAATACCAAGCCTTGACCAAGGAGCCGGACCCGCAAAAGCTGGCGACTCTTCAACAAAAATTCCGGGAAAGTGCCGGTATTAAAAATAGTGCGGTAGATTATACTCAGGAATTCAAAGGTAGGCCAGACAAAGATTTCGCCACCTTCTTCGCCGAAGGGCTGGGAATAATCACCTTCCAGGGAGTAGGCGATATCATCCAACTCATGGAGAAACACGCCCTTTCGCCAAAAGAAAAGGTAGATTTATTCGTGAGCCTCACCAATGGGTTTCAGCCGGTTTTTGCGCGCTGGCTTCTAGCCAACTATCCGACCCAAAACATAGGTATTCCGGTAAAATCCGACGTAGATGGCTTGCAGAATATGGAGTTTTTCTGGCGGTTTTACCACCCTGAAGAATTCGACAAAATCTATCCGATGACGATAGTGGTGACCTGAAGTAGACATAGAAAACTATTGTAGCACATTAATACTCAGGGGCTCAGCTTATAAGTTTATAAGCTGAGCCCCTGAGTATTAATGCATGGCCTGATCTTTTTTACAGCATTCTTCCAACTTATTGTATGCTTTTGGGTCGGCAGGTGACTCGTCGGCATCATAGCCGCTTTCATTAATTGCCTTTTTGATTTTCTCCACCGTGGTCTTCTTCGGATTGTAGGCAACCGTAACGACCTTGGTGGCTACGTCCAGATCGGCCTTTTCTACACCTTTAGTAAAAGCCAGTTGGCGTTCAATGGTGGCTTTACACATCTTACAGATGGCCGATGTTTTAATTTTTACTTCCTCCTGCTTCTTTTGCGCAGAAGCGGAAAAAGCGATTGTACATACCATTACTAGTGCGAGTATTGCTTGCTGAATCCTTTTCATGAGTTTGGAAAGTTTACTGTCTGATTAAAAGAAATTAAAAAATATCTACTTGATTTTGAAGCGCATGCCTGTATAAATCATTCGGCCAAATATGGGAGCCCACACCACCGAGGCATCAAAGGTGGAGCCGAAAGGCTGGCCGGCTGCTATAATGGGGTTTTTCTGCGTAAAGTTGGCCAGGTTTTCACTGCCTACATACAACTCCCACTTCTTGAATGCCTTGGTTATCTGCGCATTCAGAATAACGTAGGCTGGTGCATACAAGGTTCGTGGCGCTTCGCCAGGTTGGTAAGTCACATCGGGGATGCGTTTCTGTCCGTTCCATTGGGTAGTAAAATCAAACTTCCACTTGTCAAATTTGGTAGCATACGCAGCATTGAACAGCAGCCGGTGGCGGCTTACAAACTGTTTCTCCAGCAGTTGTTGCTCATTAGGATTGTGGCCTTGACTACTTTTCACATCATAAAACTTATAAGCTAGCTTCACCGAGAGCGGCTTCATCAGTTGGTAGTTTACTTCTACCTGCACATTGTTGGCGAAGGATTTCCCTTTCAGGTTATAAAAAGCAACCTGCCGGGGATTTTCCATATCTGTAATTACCTGGTTTACAAAGTCAGTGCGGTATAAGTCAATGCCCAAGGAGCCTTTGCGTTGGCTAATCAAAAAGTCGTGCGTCAGGTTAATACCGTAGTTCCAGGCTTTTTCGGGGCGCAGCTTTTCCGTAACGACCAACTGGCGCGAACTGACCAAAACGCCCACATTTTCGGCCAAAGGATTAGCCACGCGAAAACCGCTTCCTGCCGAAGCCCGCAAGATGGTGCGTGACGTCAGGTCATATTTGAGGTGCAGCCGAGGCGTATAAATAGTGCCATAAAGGTTGTGAAAATCGACCCGGCTGCCGACGACCAAAATGAATTTTTCGGGAACAGTGAAGGTATATTCCCCCCAAATGCCCGGTACAGATTCGGTGCGAGCAAAAACAGAATCGCCATAGGCAAACTTGCGGTAATTTTCCCGGTAATCATCTAGCAAATAACTAGTTCCCAGCTTATAAGCGTGTTTGGTCGTCGAAATAATGGACTGGTAAATCAGATTAGCATATAGCGTTCTCTGGCGGCCATCGTACGTATTGACGCCGAAAAAAGACTGTTGGTCGTGGTTAGTCACCGAAAGTATCAACCCCAGCCCTTTGTATGGGGCGTCGGGAAACAACAAAGCTATTTTACTGAAGGCGTCAACCCGTCGGGTAGTGCTG
>JAZKGK010000307.1:0-13753 GCA_040385915.1 Bacteroidota bacterium | reverse complement strand
GCTGCCGATGCCATACGCCTCGGGTAAGCCAGTACTGCCTGCGTGGCCACTATGCTCAGTCGTATCTACGGGCATGGGCGTAGGCAGATTGTCCGCGCCGTGGTAATAAGCCAGTTGGCCACCCCGGCGATTTTCGTACAAAGCTTTCACACCAAACTGAGCCATCATCCGCTTGCCCTGGTATTTCCACCGATTGATCATATTATACTGGGTAGACATGGGCAGGTCATAAAAACCATCTCCATTCCGATCCATTTTCCCCCTGATCAGGTCGCCCATTCCGCTGGCATGCAGCAATAAACCGGTACTCCATTTTTTGTCTTTGCCTACTTTATGCGCAAGATTCAGGTTTACTTCTGCCCGTCCCATATCGTTGACATAGGTATTGAAGTGCAGTCGTTCGCTGGTTTCTGGCTTCTGCAATTCTACATTCAATTGTCCGGTGATCGATTCGTAGCCGTTCACTACCGAGCCCGCGCCTTTGCCTACATCAATCGACGAAATCCAGGTGCCAGGGATATAATTAAGGCCATAGGTAGTGGCCAGACCCCGAATAGAAGGAATATTTTCCGTGTTGATCTGAACATACGTGCCGCTCAAGCCCAGCATCTGAATCTGTTTGGCACCAGTCACTGCATCAGCATAGGAGGTGCTGACGGAGGCATTGGTCTCAAAACTTTCCGACAGGTTACAGCAAGCGGCTTTCTGTAAAGCCCTGGTCGTAATGGTTTCGGTTTTAATAGGGTCTTCTCTGGAAATAAAAGTAGAACCACCACCATTCACTGTCACCTCATTTAGCTGCAATACCGACTTCAGCGACACCTCTATGGACTGTTGTTGTGCAATGGTAATCGTATCGGAGTGGTAACCCACGAAGCTAATAACAAGTTGAGAAGCGTTTGCAGATTTGGCTAAGCTGAATTTCCCTTCTGTATCGGTTATGGTGCCTTGGGTGCTGCCAAGCCAATAAATGTTCGCCCCAGAAATAGGCTGCTGTTTTGCCCCTTCCGTACCATCGCGCACAATGCCGCTGATCGTCTGAGCGAATAAAAGGCTAGGAAACAAGGGAATAAGGAAAACAAAAATCCAGGGAATGCCTTGATTATAGTTGGACATGATAGCTCTCAGTTTTGGATTGAATAGATAAGAAAAGTCTTACCACTGGGTAAACCGGGTAAAACCAATAGCATCCAATGACATAAAAGCGTGTCTATCAGATGAAAATCCAAAACTGAAAATCAAATAAGGAAAGTCTGGAGTAGAATCAGCCACTCTCGTCCCGAAAGTGGTGGCGGGAGTGAAATATTTACCGATGTGGTAAAGGATTCAACAAAGGCATTGAAAAGGAAAGAAAAAGTACTGAGTACTGCTACGCATACACTGGCTAACAGCGAGGACACGACCTGTACCAGTGAAGAAGAGAAATCCACGTGGGCGTACGATGTTTCTACCTTGCAGCATTTTTCTGCTTGAAACGTGGTTTTAGCGGCGGAGGCAGCCGTGCAAACCACGTTTTTGCCCGAGCAGCAGGATTTGCCGCTAGTCATCGACATTTCCTTTTTCCCATTCATCAAACACGAATGTTCTACCAAACCCAACCCAGTGCTCGACACGAACACTATGCCAGCCAGCAGGTAACAAAACATTGTATGGATGAGGGATTTCATAGGGCGAAATTAACTAAAAAACGACTCAAGTGTTCACTATGACTCTATTTTTCTATAACCTACTTTAAGCCAAGCGGCTTCCATTGGGCACGCGCCTTTCGGTTTGAGCCAGCACCACTTCGCCCTCATTCCCAACAAAGCCAGTGACCAATACTTCCGACACAAAACCCGCAATTTTCTTGGGAGGAAAATTGGTCACGCAAATGACCTGTTTGCCCAACAATATTTCTTTCGTGTACAATTGAGTGATTTGCGCCGACGATGTCCGAATGCCCAGTTCATCACCCAAATCTACCCAGAGCTGGTAGGCGGGCTTCAAGGCTTTCGGGAAATCTGCTACCTTAATAAGGGTGCCCACCCGTAATTCTACCTTCTCAAAATCTTCCCAGGAAATCATGCTAGGGATATTATTTTAAAGAGCGACAAAGCTAAAAGTTATAAAACGTTAGGAAAAACAAGATCCAAGCCCTTTGCAAGGCTTGGATCTTCACTCTGAAAGTTAACGTGAATCCCGATGTAAAATCTTTCGCGCATCCTTAGATAGCGCCTTCTAAAACGTCTTTAATATTGACCCGCTGACCATTTTTGTAAGCCACAGTCCAGGCATCTTTTACGCCCATTTCGCGGAGGTATTTTTTAAATGTATCTGCTTCCCAGTAATCGCTGAAGTAACCTAGGGTATATTTCTTGCTCCCGTCGGCATCTACATCGCCGCTAAAGTTGGGATTGTTTTCGAAATACTTGCTCAAATCCTTGTTGCGAAACGAGCCGATTTGCACCTTAAATACAACGCCATTGGCCGTTGCAGTCGCTTTTTTCACACCGACATTGGTACTGGTTACGTTGGAGGCCACTTCTTCGGCGGCTTTCTTTTTCAGGTCTTCCACCTGCGCCTTCAGTTGATCCACTTCCGTCGTTTTAGCGGTCATTTCATTCTGAAAGGTGCTTATCTTGCTGTTCATTTCGCTGGCTTCAGCCTTGGCAGCAGCATTTTCTTCTACCAGCCGTTTGTATTCGAGCGGATCTAAGTCACTCATTTTTTTCTTCCATTCTTTCTCCAAAGCCTTGTCTTCTTTGGTTTTCTTTTGAGCGAATGTCAGGGTCGATGAGAAGGCGACCAACAAAACGGCCAACATAAGGCTACCGCATTGAATTCTAGTTTTCATACACCTTTGATTATAACATTTTCCGAAATTTATGTAAACTTTCATACAAGATGCAAATGGCTCATTTACAGATAATGTAATAAAAATGCTGAGGAATGCCCATCAGCAGAAAATCGATCCACAATCAGCGAAAGTCAGGTCTGATTTCTCTATTCGCTGCTGATCGACACAATTGACTAAATAAAAAAGGGAGAAAAATTAATTTTCGCCCTTCCCTATTAAATTAAACGACTAAAATTAGATTAAATACTTAGCCTTAGTGCTTTAAACGCCTGCTTTATTTTAATCCGCCAATCATCTCAGCCGGCACTACCCACGCATCGAACTGTTCGCTGGTAAGCAGATTCAAGGCAATGGCGGCTTGTCGTAGCGATGTTCCTTCCTTGTGTGCTTTTTTGGCAATTTTCGCGGCATTCTCGTACCCGATATGGGGATTCAAAGCCGTGACCAGCATCAAAGAGTTTTCCAGGTTTCGGGTAATTACTTCGTAGTTAGGTTCAATTCCTACGGCGCAATGCTTGTCGAAAGAGTCGCAGGCGTCGCCCAGCAGCCGGGCAGCCATCAGGAAGTTGAAGATGATAACCGGTTTAAACACATTCAGCTCAAAGTGCCCGCTCATACCACCTATAGCAATCGCGGCATCGTTGCCAATTACCTGCGCACAAACCATGGTAAGGGCTTCGCATTGGGTTGGATTTACTTTGCCGGGCATAATAGAAGAACCTGGCTCATTTTCAGGAATCAGTATCTCGGCAATACCCGAACGCGGGCCAGAAGACAGCATCCGTACATCGTTAGCAACCTTCATCAGGCTAACCGCCACTTGCTTCAGTGCGCCCGAAGCACCAACCAGTGCATCGTGGGTAGCTAAGGATTCAAACTTGTTGGGAGCAGTAACAAAAGGATGTCCAGCCAGCTCCGCGATTTTCTTGGCTACCAACACATCGTATCCTTTGGGAGTATTCAGGCCAGTGCCAACCGCGGTACCACCCAAAGCCAATTCAGAGAGGTGAGCCAGGGTACTTTTCACCGCCTTGATGCCGTAATCCAGTTGGGCCACGTAACCCGAGAATTCCTGCCCCAAGGTAAGCGGGGTAGCATCCATAAAGTGAGTACGGCCAATTTTTACAATATCCTTATAGGCTTCTGCTTTCTGGTGAAGCGTATCGCGCAGTTGCTGAATTTTCGGAATGGTCAACTCGACTACCATTTTGTAGGCAGCAATATGCATTGCCGTCGGGAAGGTGTCGTTAGACGACTGCGACTTGTTTACATCGTCATTTGGGTGGATTTTTTTCTTCTCATCCAACAAATTTCCGCCCAATAGTACGTGCGCACGGTTAGCGATGACTTCATTCACATTCATGTTCGATTGTGTGCCCGATCCGGTCTGCCACACCACCAGCGGGAACTCATCGTCTAATTTTCCGGCCAGTATTTCATCACACACCTCACTAATAATATCGGATTTTTCACGGGGCAACACGCCAAGTTCGGTATTGGCTAGGGCGGCCGCTTTCTTCAAAATGGCAAACGCCTGGATGATTTCCAGGGGCATCAAGTGCCCACCAATGGTGAAATTTTCTTTTGATCGTTGGGTTTGTGCGCCCCAGTATTTGTCGGCGGGGACTTTTACTTCACCCATCGTATCTTTTTCAATTCTATAATTCATCAGTCAAGCGGTTTTAATGAGGTGCGAATTAACGAAAGTGTAACCAATTAGAAAAATTTAACCTATAGGGTATGCTTTTCAAAAAAGTTAAAAAAAACCTACACATACTAACTGTTTACCCTGGCAAGCATTTTTGTATTCAGAGAAGAGTCTACTTAAATTTGACTTATCATTTTAGCAAGCTACATACTGATTAAATCATTCATATCGTTATTGTCCAAGTGTTAAACAAGATAGAACAGATGCAAAAATATTTAAACCGGGAAAACATCGAAATCGTACTTGGCATTGTCCTCGTCACATTTCTTATTCAATTTGCCAAACTTCTGATTCACGCTCCCTATCGGATTATTTGAACAGAAAAATATTCCCAGCACTCTTGTAACCCTTTCTGACATTCAGGAGGGTTTTTTTGTTTACATATCTTTTTTATACTTTTCTCCGTTAATTACTTTCGATTACTAACCGTATCCTAACAAAAACAGGGTGTTATCGTCCGCTAAAAGCTAGGAGAGAAGGTATTAATTCAGTCATTCCTGGCAAAAAATTTATATTCGCATAGATAAAGCTATTGTTGGCGTGAAATTAGGCGGTTAAGTTTATTGCTTTTGCAGCAAATTTCTCTATTTTACCAAGCGTATTGCGCTCTACTGTTCATTTAGTTGCGCTTTAATCAGGTAGTCAATTCAATATTTTTACTAATTTTGGACTTTATACCAAAACCTAACCATAAGTGTCATTAATTAAATCGATTTCAGGCATCAGAGGAACCATAGGGGGAAAGAGCGGCGAATCCTTTACTCCGCTTGACATTGTAAAGTTTACGGCTGCATTCGGTACCTGGTTAAAAGCCACTAAGCCTGAACATACGACCATTGTCATTGGGCGGGACGCAAGGCTTTCCGGCGAAATGGTTTCCAAATTAGTATCGGCTACGTTACAGGGTCTGGGACTAAACGTAATAGATCTAGGCTTATCTACCACACCCACGGTAGAAATTGCCGTAGTTGCCGAAAAAGCCATTGGTGGCATTATTCTGACGGCCAGCCATAACCCTATTCAATGGAATGCGCTTAAACTACTCAACCACCTAGGCGAATTCATTTCTGCAGAAGATGGCGCGCTAGTGCTAGATATAGCCGAGAAGGAATCTTTTGAATTTGCGGAAGTGCGTAAACTGGGCAGCTATCGTACCAATGATACCTATCTTCAGAAGCACATCGACATGATTGTGAAGCTTCCGTTGGTTGATGTAAAAGCCATTAAAGATAAAAAATTCACGATATTAATTGACTGCGTAAACTCTACGGGTGGTATTGTAGTACCTATGCTGCTCGACGCACTGGGTGTTTATGGCATTCGTAAGATCAACTGCGAACCCACAGGAAATTTTGCGCATAATCCTGAACCGTTGCCAGAGAACTTGAAAGAGATCTCGAAGGAGATGGAAAAAGGAGGCTACGACTTGGGCATTGTAGTAGATCCGGATGTAGACCGCCTCGCGCTCCTCTGTGCAGATGGCTCCACCTTTGGAGAAGAATATACGCTGGTAGCAGTGGCTGATTACGTATTGAAACATAAAAAAGGCAATACGGTGTCAAACCTTTCCTCTACTGTGGCGCTACGCGAAGTTACGGAGAAGGCGGGCGGCCAATATTTTGCCTCGGCAGTAGGTGAAGTGAATGTAGTGCAAATGATGAAGGAAAAAGATGCAGTAATTGGCGGAGAAGGCAATGGCGGTATCATTTATCCTGAATTACACTACGGACGTGATGCGTTGGTGGGAATAGCCTTATTCTTGTCGCATCTGGCTCATTCTGAAAAAACCATTTCTATTTTAAGAGCGGGTTATCCGAAGTACCACATTTCTAAAAATAAGATTGAGCTCACAGCCGACATTAACGTCGACCATGTACTAGAACAAATTCAGAAGAAATACCAGAAGAATCCAATCAATACGATCGATGGTGTTAAAATCGAGTTTGGTAAAGAATGGGTGCATTTAAGAAAGTCCAATACTGAGCCCATTATCCGTATTTACTCGGAGTCAGATACCCTGGCAACGGCTGAATACCTAGCCAATAAAATCATCAGCGATATTAAGGAGATCATTTCTGTAAAAGCAAAAATGTAAGCTGAATTGATCTAGGGCTTGCTACGCAATAACCTATACATCTAGCCTGGTTATTTTGGTCATTTTCTGCGTTGCAAAATCCTTGAATAGCGCTGCTATTGAAGGATTTTACGCCTTGAAAATGACCAAAATCCCAGCGGCTATATTGTAAACTTTATTTCGTAACAAGCCTTAAACATCTCCACTCAACATGCGTGTATATTTAGACAATGCTGCCACTACTCCGCTCGACCGCGAAGTGCTGGATGCCATGACTCCCATGATGTTGGAGCATTATGGAAATCCTTCTTCCATCCATTCACACGGGCGGGAAGTAAAAGCAGCCATTGAGAAAGCACGGAAAGCCGTATCCTCTTTGCTAAATGCTTCGCCATCAGAGATTTTCTTTACCTCTGGCGGTACAGAAGCCGATAATACGGCGCTTCGGTGTGGCATTGAATCCCTGCAATTGACGCACGCCATTACCTCCCCAACCGAACATCACGCCGTTTTGCATACCTTGGAGCATCTGCATAAACAAGGGAAAATAGCCCTAAGTTTTGTGGAATTAGATGCCAAAGGGCACGTAGTGATGGAACACCTGGAAGAATTATTGCGCCAACACCCGCGTTCTATGGTGTCGCTGATGGAAGCGAATAACGAGATTGCTAACCGAACTGATATTACTGCTGTGGGCAGCCTGTGCCGACAATATGATGCCGTTTTCCACTCGGATACGGTACAATCGATGGGCCATTACATCCACGATTTGCGAACAATTCCCGTAGATTTCATTGTTGGAGCTGCTCACAAGTTTCATGGCCCCAAGGGAGTCGGTTTTCTATACATCAATAGCGACCGCAAAATTCAGCCTTTTATTCACGGGGGAGCACAGGAACGCAATATGCGGGGTGGCACCGAAAACGTGTATGGCATTGTTGGATTAGCTAAAGCACTGGAAATTGCCTATCGCGATATGGAAGCCCACCGTACCCATATTGAAGGCTTGAAAGCAAGAATGATCGAGAAGCTCCGCACCTCAATTGAGGAGGTAGCTTTCAATGGTGACTCCGCTAACTTGGGTCAAAGCCTTTACACCGTATTAAATGTGAGCCTACCTGCTTCAGATATCAGCGACATGCTGCTATTCAGTCTGGATATACACAAAATTTCGGCTTCGGGTGGCAGTGCCTGTTCCAGCGGCTCCAATGTGGGCTCGCATGTGTTACAAGCCCTGAATTGTAGCCCCGATCGTCCGTCCGTTCGCTTCTCTTTCAGCAAGTACAATACCGAAGCCGAAGTAGATTTCGTAGTCGAAAAGCTATCTGCCCTGTACAAGCAAAAGGTTTGATGTGCGAATCCACTCATCTGCCTTATTTTGCCATGTCGGCCAGGGCTTCGATCCAGATGGGGTTGTCGTTGAGGCTTTCGACTAGTTGCCAATGCTCTCCTCCATTGGCTTCAAACAATTCTTTGTATTCCGTACCAATTTCGATAGTAGTTTCCAGGCAGTCGGCTACAAAGGAAGGCGAAAACACTAGCACCCGCTTAATCCCTTTGACTGCTAACTCCTTGATTACCTCATCGGTATAGGGCTTAATCCAAGGTGTACGGCCTAGGCGAGACTGGAAGGATACGGTATATTTATCGGCTGAAATACCTAGTTCGTTCACCAGTAAGCGCGTCGTTTCAAAGCACTGGGCACGGTAGCAATGCTGGTTCATCGCGTGTAGGGTAGCACAGCAATCACCTTTCAGACAGGTGCTAGTACAATCGCCCTTTAGGATTTGCCGTTCAGGCAGCCCGTGGTAGCTGAATAGGTAATGTTCGTAAATATTCTCTGCCATATACTTTT
Organism: Bacteroidota bacterium; assembly: GCA_040385915.1. Classification (GTDB taxonomy): domain Bacteria; phylum Bacteroidota; class Bacteroidia; order Cytophagales; family ES-bin-26; genus ES-bin-26. The sequence continues at coordinate 5,280 of JAZKGK010000307.1, read as the reverse complement.
TCCCCAACGTCACGAAGGCTTCGATAAATTTGGGATGATCTAAAAAGCTATTGACAAAACGGATTTCCGGAATTATTTGCCAATCTTTCACCACACTCATTACCTTTTCGTAGACCGAACCAGTAGAAGCGGAAGCATACTGCGGAAAAAAGGGAATTACCACGATGCTTGAAAACCCTTGTGTCCGAAACTTTTCGAGTGCGTCAGGAATGGATGGGCTTTGGTAACGCATAGCCAGGCTTACCACGTATTCCTGACCCAATGCCTCCTGCAACAATTTTTCTACCTGCTGGCCATAAAACTTGAGCGGAGAGCCGTTTTTAGTCCATACCTCCTGGTATATCTTCGCCGATTTGGGTGCCCGAAAGGGAGCAATGATAAAATTAATCAGCATCCAGCGGTTAATAAAGGGAATATCAATGACCCGGCTATCCATCAAAAACTCGCGGAGGTACTTACGCACGTCGGGAACGGAGGGGCTATCGGGGGTACCCAGGTTCACGATCAGGACGCCAGTTTTGCCCGGAGCCTTATTTTTTTTATCGAAAGAAGAAGAAGACAGGCTATTTTGAATGGTTGGTTGCATTGGTACAGACATCAATAGTAGGGCTCAAAATTAAAACTTTGCTTTTCAATTGTTGCAGATATTTTGCTAAATTGAATAACCTTGAAATGCTGTATCCACTTCATCTTTCACAGCCATGCATTCCTATAAAATCATCCATTTATCTTTCCTGCTTGGCTTATCGACTGTTGGCCTTGCACAAAAAGAAGCGACCCCTAACTTTCAAGACATAGAAAAGAAGCTCCAAACCCAGTTCATCCTGGCTGAAGCGGGAGACGTAATTTTGCTGGAAGAAGGTAATTTCCGGTTCAAAGGCAGCCTTTCTATGGACGATAAGAAGAATATTACCATCCGAGGCAAAGGGATGGATAAGACGATTCTTTCGTTCAAAGGGCAGACCGAAGGCGCAGAAGGTTTGCATATAAGCAATGGAACCAACATTACGCTCGAAGGTTTTACGGTGCAGGACTCCAAAGGCGATGGCATCAAAGTGAAAGATACGGATGGCATCACGTTCCGTGACATTAAAGTAGTTTGGACTGATAAAGCTGGCCAGCCTTCCTCCCGCGAAGAAAATGGTGGCTACGGCCTGTATCCGGTGATGTGCAACAATGTGCTGATAGAGAAATGTGAAACCAGAGGCGCATCAGATGCCGGAATTTATGTAGGGCAATCGAAAAATATCATTGTGCGCAACAACCGGGTAACCCAAAATGTGGCGGGAATCGAAATTGAGAATTCGCAAATGGCCGATGTATACGACAACGACACGTATCAAAACACGGGCGGCATCCTGGTTTTCGATCTGCCGGGTTTGGCCATAAAAAAGGGCGGCAATACGCGAGTGTATAATAATCGGGTTCGGGAAAACAACTTTCGCAATTTTGCTCCCAAGGGAAATATTGTGGCCAAGGTGCCTTCTGGAACTGGTATAATGGTGCTAGCCACCAGCGGGGTAGAGATTTTCAATAACCAGATTACCAATAACCGCACAATCAATACTTCTATTGTAAGCTATTATATCACCGAAGAACCCATCAAAGATACCTTGTACGATCCCTATCCTACCGCTATTTATATCCACGATAACACCTATCAGAGGCAGAAACGGTCGCCTTCCCTCAAAAGCCGGATGGGCAAGTTGCTGTTTCTGAAATTTGGCAAGCAAGTTCCTGATATTCTTTACGATGGCATTGTCAACACCCAACTAAAAGAGGCAAATGGAAAGGTAAAGCCGGAAGCACAAATATGCCTCCGCAACAACGGAAATGCCACTTTTGCCAACTTGGATGCAGAAAACAAATTCAAAAATATTTCGCGTGATATGACTCCATATAACTGCGAACACCAGCCACTGAAAGCCGCTAGCCTTTCTCTGAAAGAGTAAAGAATAAGTCGTATTTACCTACCTACCATTCATTTATTTCATGCAGAGATGATTCATAAGCAAATCTATATCATCTTTTCCGCCTTACTTATTGGATTGGGCACCATTCCGAAGCAAAAGTCACCCGCTGTGCATTCAAACAGCGGGTTCGTAGCGAAGGAGAAACTCTCGGAATACGGCTTCTTTATGGGTAGCATGGCCGATATGATTCCCGCAACAAGCGTAGTTCCTTACGACCTGAATACGCCCTTATTTTCCAATTACGCCAAAAAGCTGCGGTTTATCCAACTACCTGCCGGGCAAACGGTAACTTATCACCCAAAGGAGGTTTTTGACTTTCCCGTAGGAACCCATATCATCAAGACATTTTATTACCCGAAAGATTTTCGCGACGAAAAAAAAGGCCGCATACTGCTGGAGACTCGTGTGCTTACCCGCACAGAAAATGGCTGGAAGGCGCTAGAATACGTCTGGAACGATGAACAAACCGAAGCCATTCTTGAAGTGGCTGGAGGCCGTAAAGAAGTTTCGTGGGTGCATACAGATGGCACTAGCCGTAAACTGACTTATGTAATGCCCAATGTGAATCAGTGCAAGAGTTGCCACCTGAGCGATAATAAGCTCATACCCATTGGGCCGAGTGCGCGGCAACTGAACAGAGATTTTGCCTATGCCGATGGTAAGCAAAATCAGTTGGTACAATGGCAGCAAATGGGCATACTGACGGGCTTACCTGCCAATCACCAAGACATTCCTCAGCTAGCCGTCTGGGACGACCCAAGTACTGGAGATCTCAACAGCCGTGCCCGTGCCCTGCTTGATATTAACTGTGGAAATTGTCATAATACCAAAGGATCAGCCAATACCTCTGGCCTGAACCTGGATATCTACGAGAAAAACCCATTTGTCTGGGGTGTGTACAAACCGCCAGTAGCCGCCGGAAGAGGGTCTGGCAACCTAAGTCACGATATTGAGCCTGGCAAACCGGAAGAATCTATTTTACTGTATCGCATGCGCTCGACTGACCCAGGCGTAATGATGCCTGAACTCGGTCGGCAGTTGGGGCATGAAGAAGGCATCAAGTTAGTCAGCGACTGGATTAAGTCGCTCAAGCCAGGCGATTTTGCCAAAAAGTAAACGCTCCTCTACGCCTTAACACGCACAGCGCGTCGGATGTAGTAATACAGGCCAGCCAGTGAGATAATAACCAGGATAGCCAGCCCGATCTGGAAGGAAGGGTTTACGCCACCTTTTTCGAAGAGTATTTTGATTTGCCGTGCCTGGCTACCAATCCACAAGGAAAGCAAGGTGCGGGGCAACATGCCGATAAAGCCCGCTACCAGGAAATTACGCAGACTCGCTCCCGCCAGCGAAAGTAGCACATTAGTAACGGCAAAAGGCAATACGGGCGATAATCGGGAAAGGACAATAATGCTAAATTCGTTGTTTTTCAAGTTTTCTACCACGCGTCTCACTTTCTCTTGCCGCGTGAGGAACGTCAGAAACCGGCCTCCGTCGAGCCACTGAGCCGTGCGGTATCCAACCCAGGAAGCGGTTAGGTAGGACAGCGCTACGGGTAATAGCGCCCACCAGCCTAGAAAATAGCCACTCAACAAGGCAATGAAGGTAGTGGGCGTAAGAGCAAAAGCCATGGTAAAGCAACTGAAGGCATAAAAAACTGCCCAACTTCCAATACCGAACTGTTGAATGTAGGCTTCGTAGCGAATGGCATAATAAGTAACAGTAGAGCTACAAATGAGCGGCAGGAAGCCAAGAAGCGCTGTGTAAAGCAGGGAAGAATAATTGGAACGTAGTTTATGGGGAATAAGCATATTACTCAAACAAAATTTACTTGTGCAAACGTAGCTGATCTGCTGTTGTGCTGAGGAATATTAAAGAATAAATTATTCGTCAGCCTAGCCAAATCGGGCGCTGCATTGACTCACTAGTCAAAGGTGGAAAGCATTCCCAACGCCTCCCACCTTTGGCTAGTGAGGTATTATCGAGTCAATACCAGCTTCTTAGCCGCTACTCCTTTGCCTTCTACTATCAGGCGGTATACGTAGGTGCCCGCAGGAAATAAGTTGGCCTCTACCTGTAGTTGTCCATCCCCTCTTTCTTTCACCTCAAAGCTTTGCAATTGCTGTCCAGTCAGAGAAAAGAATGTGATCTGTGCCTGATTGGCTAGCAAAGGAATGTGATAGCGAATAGTAGTAATGCCATCGGTAGGGTTGGGCTCATTTTGCCACAGACTGGCCGCATCTGCCTCTTCCCTGGTGGCTACTGTCGTTTGTCTCAATAATAATTGCTCTAGCCGAGTAATTCGAGCTTCCAGGTTTTCTATTTCGGTATTCTTGCTTTCTAGTTGTACCTGCTGTTCCTGCACGGCATTGACCAGTACATAAGTCAGGGCAGTGGCATCATAATCCAAATAATCGGTTGCTTTGCCGGTGGTGTCCTGGTACGTGAATTTGCCTACTGTGTAGGGCGCTATCTTTTGCATGTGCTGAGCAATCACGCCTACATATTTCTTATCAGTGGGCATACCCGCTTCGCCCGTATAGCTAAACCAGACTGGCTTAACCTGCTTGAGGACATTTAAGCCATCCGCAAACTGGCGGATATCTTTCTTCAATCGCTCATCAGAAGCTACGGTCCAGGCGGAGGAACCCGGCTTGGCGGCAGATCCATTCACGTGCAGCAAGTAGGCAGGAGCAGTGGTACCAATGCCCACTTGGGTGGAGGCCGTTGCCCCGTTGAAACCATTGATAGAACCCAGAACCAGACTATTAGAAGCCGTCACGTAAGATTGATAGCCAATCGCGCTGGCATTCGTGAGCGTTCCAACATTGGCATTGGCATTTGTGCCCAGAAAAAGATTGCCCGAGCCTGAGGTGTTGTTGGTGCCCGTGGAATAGCCTAGAAAGCTGTTATTGTTGCCCGTGGTATTGAACTGGCCGGCATAAGTGCCCAGAAAACTGTTGGACGAGCCCGTCGTGTTGTAGGTGCCAGCATTGGTACCTACAAAGCAGTTGTAGTAACCCGTCGAATTGTAATAGCCCGCCGACGTGCCCAGAAAGCTGTTATAGGAACCCGTTTTGTTATTTAAGCCCGCCCTTGTGCCTACAAAACTATTGGCAGATCCTGTGATGTTGGTGTAGCCGGCCTGCTGACCCAAAAAGTTGTTATCATATCCTGTGGTATTGGCGTAGCCCGCCTGCTGGCCTAGAAAGTTGTTATCGTACCCCGTGGTATTGGCGTAACCGGCTTGGACGCCCAAAAAGCTGTTATAGGAACCTGTCGTATTTTTGTAGCCGGCATGGCCGCC
>JAZKGK010000306.1:1205-11497 GCA_040385915.1 Bacteroidota bacterium | reverse complement strand
CCTCTTCTCCTTTGGGGCCTTGGACGTATAAGGGACAGATTCTTTCTTCTAGTGATGAAGAAAAAGGCCCAGGTCACCATGCCATCCTACAAATTCCTGGCTGCGATGACTACTATGTAATCTATCATCGTTGGGAAAATGGTGACTTCAACCACGGTCGCGCCACAGCCATCGACCGCATGTATTTTAATGCCGATGCCAGCATTTCTCGTATCGTGATGACCAACGAAGGAGTGAAACCCCGCACAGTAAATGGTGCCTGTTCACCAGGAAATCTGTTCCTGGGAGGAACCTATAAGCTTACACACCGGGGCACCAACCAATGCCTGGATGTTGACTACAACAGCAATGCTCCACTAGCGAATGTGCAGCAGTATAACGATAATGGCAACGATGCCCAGCGCTGGGTGGTTACGCTGGAGGCGGATGGCTTTTATAAACTTACCCATAAAGGCACCAACCAGTGCCTGGACGTATCATACAACAGTGCTAGCCCAGGAGCTAATGTGCAACAATACACCGATAATGGAGGCGATGCTCAACGGTGGAAACTGGAAGCGATGAACGATGGCTACTACAAAGTGACCCACAAAGGCACCAACCAGTGTCTGGATGCAGTGGGCAACAGTCCTAATCCGGGTGAAGTAATTCAGTATACTGACAATGGTAACAACGCCCAACGCTGGAAATTCGATCTTATTTCCAGTGCTGGAATCCAAAATGGGGGCGTCTATCAGCTAGCTCCGCGTTTTGCTCCTAGCAAGCGATTGGATGTAACGGGTGGTAGCAATGTCAGCGGAACTAATGTGGGGATTTGGGAAAAAAATAATGCTCCAGCGCAAGCCTGGCAATTCATCGACGTAGGCAACGGGTATTACGAACTTATTCCCCAGTGTGCCACTAACAGCCGTCTGGATGTGACTGCCGGGAACAATGCCAATGGAACCAATGTGCAAATCTGGTATGGATTTGCCAACACGCCAGCTCAGCAGTGGCGGGTTATTCTCCGACCAGATGGCTACTATGAACTGGAGCCACGCAATGCCCCAGGCAAACGCCTGGACGTAGCTGGGGAACGAGGCGAAAGCGGCGCTAATGTAGACATCTGGCAGTCGTTTGGCAACCTGGCTCAGCAATGGAAGTTGCTTCCTATGAATAACAACGATGCTCGCCTAGCGGCTCCGGAAATTCTTGAGGCTTCGTCGGTGAACCTACAAGCGTATCCGAATCCTTTCTCTCAGCAAGTTACACTGAGCTATACGCCACTACGCACGGAGCCGGTGAGTGTGGTGCTTTACAATAGCCAGGGTGGCCTGGTACAACGGGTATTTGAAGGTGAGGCAGAAGCAGGCGTTGCGCAGAAGCATATACTTCAGGGCGGATCGCTCAAAGCTGGAATGTATGTGGTAAAACTTGCTACTTCCGCTGGCACCTTCCATCGGAAGATCATGGTGGTTCGCTAGGGTCACAAACCCTGGTTTATAAGGAGGTAAGCCTATTTTTGTGTGTATTCACCACAAAAATAGGCTTACCTTTTTTCTTTTTACTCACAATTTTATCGTGTTTGCCGTATGCTTGGCGATGGATAGCAAATATTCTGTAACAAAAAGGAATCTTAGCAACATATATCCGCACTTATTTTGTATTTCTACCCAACAATCCTGTAATTTCGTCACGGCTAACATAGGCTGAGCCATCAGCATTAAACTATTTTTTCACTTACTTGATCTTCTGGCTTTGATAGGTTTTTTCAGAAATAGCTCTCCTTTGCAAATTGTTTTCCTATTGTTACTACTCCTGTTCATCAGGTTGCCAGTCATATTTTGGTTAGGCCTACCCTTAACTACGCCGGAACTCAACTGGATGCTGGTAGGCGAACGGATGCACCAGGGCTTTTTCCTTTACACCGATATTTGGGATAGCATCAGTCCGCTATCGGCCATCGTCTACTGGTTTATCGACTGGCAAGTGGGCAGGTCTCAATTAACCTACCAGATTATTGCGCTCCTATTGACCGCCATTCAAGTTGTTTTGTTCAATCATATCACCAACAAAAACCAGCTTTATCCAGAAAGCACCCACGTCCCCGGCCTAGTTTACATGGTGCTTATGAATCTTAGCTTCGATTTTTTCACGCTTTCGCCCATTTTACTAGCCATGACCTTTGTGTTAATGGCTCTGGATAAGCTGTATATTCAACTCGACCAACGTGTTCAAAACGATCGGGTATTTGAGTCAGGTTTTTACCTGGCTGTGGCAGCCCTGTTTTATCTGCCGGTAGGCGTACTCATTTTGTTTGCCTTGCTTTCCCTGCTTTTCTTCGGCTCGTCCGACTTTCGGCAATACTTTCTGCTAATCTTTGGATTTACCATCCCATTCGGGTTCGCTGCTTTAATATTTTACTTGCTTGGGAGCTACGAAAGCTTTGTCCAGCAGTTTGCCATGTCACTGTTTACTACCAACCACCATTATTTTATAAACCTCAAAACCCTTCTGTTGATGGTGATATTACCATCCATATTTACTTTTTTGGGGGTCAGTTCAGTTGTGGGCAGTATGCGCTACATCAATTACCAGAAACGTTGTCAGCAAATTATGGTGGTGTATCTCATCTTTGTTGGAATTTATCTGGTTATTACTCCTCAATTGTCTCCCAGGGAGTTAATGGTGGCTATTCCTGGTTTAGCGTTTTTTATTCCATCCTATTTCTTCAGTACAGAAAGAAAATGGATCGGTGAAATAGGATTTACCATTTTAGCCATTTTTACGCTGTTTTTGCTGAGTGCTAGCCTAGTTTCCAGCCTTCCCATGCATCCATTGGTTGGCTTAGAAGCGTTAAAAGTGAAGCCTCCTGTTTTTAAGCAAGCCATAGTGAACAGAAAAGTGTTGGTGCTAGGAGAAGAAATGAGTGCTTATCAATTTAATACAGCCGCCACCCCCTACCTCAATTGGCAATTAGCCAAAGGCGAGCTAAAAGAACTTAGTGACTATCAGGGAATAGTTAATATTTACTACAATTTTGAAAAAGATCTGCCCGATGTAATTATTGACCGAGAAGGAGTAGCACAAGCGCTATTTGCCCGAATGCCAGCCTTGGCACAACGCTACAAAGCCGGTGAAGAGAAAGGAATATATTGGAGAAGGAAATAAAGTATATGTGCTGATGGTAGGCTTTTGCCAATTAATTAAGGCAAAAATGACTAATGCATGCTATTCAATACTCAGCAGCTATCGACAAATACACCAAAAATCTTATATTAGGCGTTAGAAGCATTCGCAAGAAATTTTGATAAACCAGTATTATATTTAAAATCTAACGAATTTATTCTTTAACTAACGGCTAGTAACTAAAGCCTCACTACTAAGCAATGCAGCAAGATTAGTTTAGTCTGTTTTTCTACTAAAACGCTGATAAACAAACTAATTACTAGCAACTAACTGCTTACAGCTACTTAAATAAAAAAATTATGCAGGAGGACAACATAAACCTCGATGAGCAACGGATTCGTAAAGCCTTTCAGGATAGAGATTGGAATGAGATTAAAAGTGCTGACTCATGGGTGATTTTTAAAGTGATGTCAGAGTTTGTGATGGGATTTGATAAGCTGGCCAAAATTGGGCCTTGCGTATCTATTTTTGGTTCTGCCCGTACTAAAGCCGACAATATTTACTATCAGATGGCCGAAGAAATTGCCGCCAAACTGGTTCGCCACGGGTATGGAGTAATTACTGGTGGTGGGCCAGGCATAATGGAGGCCGGCAACAAAGGCGCTTTTGAGCAGGGAGGAAAATCGGTAGGATTAAATATCCAATTGCCGTTTGAGCAGTTCAACAACGTATACATTGACGCAGATAAGCTTATTAACTTCGATTATTTTTTCGTTCGAAAGGTAATGTTTGTAAAATATGCCCAGGGCTTTGTGGTAATGCCCGGCGGTATGGGTACGCTCGATGAGCTATTTGAAGCCATTACCCTTATTCAAACCCGCAAAATTGGCCGTTTTCCTATTGTATTGGTGGGAAAAGCTTTTTGGAGTGGCTTATTTCAATGGATAGAAGAGGTAGTATTGAACACAGAGCATAACATCAATCCTGAAGATTTGAAGCTCGTAAACATCGTTGATACGCCTACTGAGGCAGTAAAGGTGATTGATGACTTCTACTCCAAATACTTGTTACAGCCCAACTTCTAAGCACTTTTATGTATTGAAAAAAGTTCAGTTCATATTCTTGTTTGCAGTAATGCTTTTTTTGATCGCCTTTGCCACTTATACCAAGCTTTCAGAAAAGTATCGTTTCTCATATGAGCCCAATGATCGTTTCCAAACGTATCTGCTAACGGCGAAAGAAGCACCCAAGCAGTTGTTTTTTGCTGGTGAGGAAATCCCCTTGCACGACCAGCAAGTAGCGCGTAAGCTGCAAAAGGAAATGCAAGTGAATGCTTACTACAACAACAGCCAGGCTCAAATGCTGCAACGAGCCGCTTACTGGCTGCCTCAATTTGATGCCATTCTGAAGCAATATAAGATTCCGCGCGATTTCCGTTACCTGGCTGTAGTAGAGAGTATGCTTACCAATGTAGAATCGCCCAGGGGCGCGGCAGGCTATTGGCAAATGATGGTTTCGGCTGGACAAACCTACGGCTTGGAAATTAACGAAGAGGTAGATGAACGCTATCATCCTATCAAAGCTACGCACGCAGCCTGCAAGTATTTACGGCAGTCGCACCGCACCTTTGGCAACTGGACCAATGTGGCGGCCTCCTATAACGCAGGCATTGGCGGGGTACTACAAGCGATGCGGCGGCAGAACCACTCTTCGTTTTATAAACTCCGATTGAATACGCAGACGTCTCGTTATCTATTCAAGATTACGGCTTATAAACAGCTCATTGAACATCCCAAAGAGTTTGGGTATCGAGTCAACCGGAAAACTGTATTCAGAAAGGGCTTGAAAAAAGTAAAAGTAACCGAGACAATTGACGATTTGTCGGACTTTGCAATGAAACGCGGCATTACCTTGGCTCTGTTGAAGCAGTATAATCCTTGGGTACTGAAAAATAGCCTGACGATTAAAGAAGAGGGCAAAAAATATATCCTGGAAATCCCCAGCCCACTGCCAAAAATCATACCTCAGGCTGACTCAGTAATTCACAAGGAAGCAGACTCCAGTTCAACAAGTAAATAAAGCCCTTTCCTGCCTACCTACGCAGCTCCGTATGCCTGCCCATGTCTAAATCTTTGGTTTCCTGCGAGGAAGAAATTCCGTACATGATCACAAAAGCTAACGTGACCAGCCCGAAAATTTTTATTACTGTAGTCCGATCTTGATCTTCCGTCCAGAATAACACGATATAGGGCCTGATTAAGCCGACAATAGTAAGCGTACCAAAAAGGATAAGGGAGAAAAACGCAAAATCAGTGAGGGTTGTCATGACTTTTCTCTTTTTAAGTGTACCTTAAATTACAAGTTTATCCTTAGATATTGATAGATAAGCTTTAGTTTTTTTCTGCTTATATAAATTACCGGGATTGATCTTGGTAAGTAGAGTCACTGGGGTTTGCCTTATCTTTGATCGTGTCACCTCTTTGGGCAGAAGTAATTCCCCAGACAATAAAAAGAAGCAGCGTTATCCCACCAAATACAGTAGCTACCTTGCTTCGGCTTTTGTTATCTGACCAAAAGACAATGAAATCCGGCCTGATAATGCCGATTAAAAAGGCAACAGCAAATAGTAAGATTAAAAATAACGTGACATTACTAAGAATTTCCATAAACAGGGGTTTGATTGTGATGAATACTCATACTCCAATTGCGCGCCTTTGGTTACAAAAAAACTGTAGTTTATTGATTATCAGCCATCAAAAAGCCAGGTAAGGCTCCAACTTGCGGAGTGTGTTGGCATCCAGTATTTTGATCTGGGTTAATGCCTGGGCTTGGGCAAATGCACCATGCTGCCGGCGATAAGCTACTATTACCGTAGCGAGGCGGGGCGATAGATAGGGATGCTGCCGGAGTTCTTCGACCGTGGCCGAATTTATATTGATCTTTTTTACCCCATTTTTATCCTTTAATGAACCGTAAATCAGTACTTCTTTCACTAAGGTAGAGTCCATTCCATATACTTCACTCACTTGCGCTAGGCTGACAAAACCACCCAATCGGTCGCGGTACTTCACAATCCTTCGAGCCAGCGCAGGGCCAATTCCTTTCAATTTCTCTAGTTGCACTGTATCTACGGTATTGAGGTCGAAGGGATGGGGTCGGAAGTCTTCGCGGGCTGGAAAGACTCTGGGAGGAAAAGGCTGTCCGTTTTTAGCAAATGCCTGGTTTTTAGGCAAACTATCGGGCAATTGGATATAGGCTTCCAAGGCGGCATAACGATCAGCAGGAAAGCCAAAAATCTTCATCAAATCCTTTTTTACCCGAAACTTTCCTCCTTTGCTCCGGTAGTTTATAATGCGTTCGGAAAGGTATTTTTTCAAGCCCAATTGCTGCCACTCATTACTAGAAATGGCATTGGGATCGAACGCAAAAAGGCGCGCTTCGGGCTGAGGATTATTGGGGTTCTCAAATCTGGGGCGTGCTTTCTGTTCTAAATGCCGGATCTTCAGTTCGGCCACCAGGCTATCGAGTTGGGTCTGGTCACTTTCATACGTATTCCAGTGAGGAGTAACCCAAGTCCGCCAAGCCATTGGCATAACCAGCAGCAAGGCCATTGCCAGAAGCAGCGAGCGAAATGCTTTGGCTTCATTGTTAGAAAAAGCGAAATGATCACGGATGAGATAATGCAGCTTTTTCCACATAAATACCTGAGGAATAATTAGTTATCCTGTGCGTTTCTCCACCCTGGAAACCATTGGCCTAGCACTCGACTGACAGCTAGGCGATATACCGGAATTCCAGCGTGAAGAAACGGATGCAATGACTTGAGCAAAAGTTTACTTTGCTTCTACTTGCCTAGCTAATACGGCAATGCCTTCTTCAAAACTATGCGGCTGATAACCTAGCTCAGTCTGCGCTTTGGTCAGGATGAAACCCGTGCGAGGCGGACGCTTGGCAGGTTGCGTAAAAGTAGAAGAATCGGCCAGATTGATAAAAGACTTGTCGAGTTGGAAAAAGTCGGCAGTTTTGATGGCCATCTCGTAGGGCGTAAGGAAATCTTTGCCAGAAATGTTAAAAATGCCCTGGGCTTCCTTCTGAGCAATTAACCAGCATCCCAGTGCCAGATCTTCGGCCAGCGTAGGTGTACGCCACTGGTCGTTTACTACCTTTATCGTCTTGCCTTCTTCCAGCGATTTTTTCACCCAAAGAATAATATTGGTGCGGCTCATATCGTGGGCAATACCGTAGACCAGCACCGTGCGGGCAATGGCCCAACGCAGGTTAGTACTCTGCTGCAAAATCTGCTCTGCCGCTAACTTGCTTTCACCGTAATAGCTTACCGGAAAAGCTTCTGCCTCTTCCGTGTAAGGCCCATTCAGTCCGTCAAAGATGAAGTCGGTAGAGAGGTGAAGCAGAAAAATATCGTGTTGAGCGCAAGTCTCAGCCAGGTATTCTACCGCATGGACATTCATTTTCCAGCATTCTTCCCTTTCCCCTTCACACTGATCCACATTGGTCATGGCAGCCGTGTGGATGACACAGTCGGGCTTTACTTCGGTTAATACTTGCTCTACCTCAGCCTTTTGCGTAATATCTAAAGCGCGATATACATACGTAGCTTCTCCATCGGGGAGCCGACAAGTGCCACGGGCTGTTGCAATCAACTCAACTGCTGGCTGGTTGCCCAGGAGTGCGACCAATTTCTGTCCCAACAATCCGTTGGCTCCCGTAATCAGAATCTTTTTAGGCATAAAATTAGGCTGTGGTGATGGGCTTATGAAAAACTGTTAATTGAAAAGGTATCCGTAGGTTTTGGTAATCTTCTTTTTCCGCATATTCTGTACAGTCACCGTCATTTTAATATCCTTCTTTGGACGATCGTACTCGTCTTTGGGTTGAATCGCGATCTTGTCGAGCACCTCGAAGCCCTTTATTAGCTGTCCGAAAACCGTATAATTCTGATCCAGGTGCGGAACACCGCCTACTGTCTCATATATTTTCTTTTGTTCTGGTGAATACCTCACCCTGCTCTGGGCTTCTATTTGCCTTAATTGCCCTGCGGATACTGGTTGGGCATGGACAATATAAAACTGACAGCCGCTGGATGCCTTGGTTGGATTGTTGTTACGAGCCGCCGCCAGCGCACCTTTGCGGTGAATTAAGGACGTATCAAACTCCGCCGGAATGGTATATCCCACATCGCCACTGCCCAAATGTGCGCCTGCTTGCACCTTTTTAGACTCTGGATCTCCACCCTGGATCATAAAATCTTGGATGATGCGGTGGAAGAGTAGATCATTGTAAAAGCCTTCTTGCGCCAGTTTAAGAAAGTTCGCTTTATGCTTAGGCGTTTTATCAGACAAGACTAGAGCCATATCTCCGAATTCGGTGGAAATGGTCACTACGTAATCTTTTTTCGATTTTTTCTGGGCAAGTAAATGCGTGCTTGCAGCAAGCAGCAACAGAAGAATGAGGGAAAGGAATTTTTTCATAAGTGAAATCAAATGACCAATAAATTTATTGCCAATAATAAAAATGCACTGCGAAAGAGCGTAAATGACGTGACACTAGACAACCGTTTTCCTGATTTCTGCCAATATTTCGCCGCCACCCAAATGTAGAATCTTTTCGGCTAACGTAAAACCTAATTTCTCTGCCTCCGCAACAGGTGACTGTACGGTTTCCTTCAAAACTTCTTTGCCATCCAGGCTAATAAGACCGCCAGTAAGCGTTAATGTTTCTTCTTGCAAAGTAGCCAAGGCAAAAATGGGGATGCTGCAACCACCCTGTAAGCGGCGAAGATACGCCCGTTCGGCCAGTAAGCATACTTCCGTAGGACGATGGTTAGTTAATTGTCGAATGAGCATTTTTTTATCGGTTGGCAGGCTACACGCCGCTTCGATTGCAATACTTCCCTGTCCGACGGCGGGCGTAAACTCCTCTAATGTAAGCAGTTCAGTTATTTTATCGGTGTATTCCATTCGGTGCACGCCTGCGTAAGCCAGCAAGAGGGCATCGCAATGGCCTTCCTCCATTTTACGCATCCGGGTTTGCAGATTGCCCCGCATATTTACCGTCTGAATGTGAGGATAATAATGCTTCAACATCGCAATCCGCCGGGTAGACGAAGTGCCTATCACAAACGCCTGACCCGATTGTAGGGAAAGTTGAGGATTAAGGCTTACCAGCACATCGTTGGCGGTTTCGCGCTCAGTAAAAGCAATAATTTCTACATCTTCGGCCAGTTCCGACTGCAAGTCTTTGGCACTATGTACGGCAATATCAATGGAGCCGTCGCGCAGTTGGTCTTCCAATTCTTGCGTAAACACGCCCTTACTTCCAATCTTCGCCAACGAACGATCAAGAATCTGATCGCCTTTGGTTTCGATAATGACAATTTCTGAATGAATATTTCCCTGCTGAAGCCGCCCTTGAATATAATGCGCCTGCCAGAGAGCCAACTTACTTCCCCGCGTACCAATTCGAATAGTTTCTTTCATGAAAAATCTGGTTATATTTTAGAAATCAGGGGCTTAGACATTCCTTCATTTTGCGATCTGCACATCTACACATTTCCTCATCCGCATATCCCCTCATCCGCACATCATTTTTTAATCACTCCTGCAGTCGTTAGCGAAAGATCCAGGAATAGGATTTTCGGGTTGGCATTCCGTTCCAGGTGATAACCAGCCTCGTTGAAGTGTTTATATAGTGCTTCTGAATTGCCCGGCTTCACCACTTTGGCAAACCCTTTCACAAATTCCAGTTCTGCGCCTTCCAATCTCACCAGACTTTCGGCGCCGTGTTGCCACACTAAGGCTTCCCGAAACATTGTCAGGCCATATTGCATCAAATTCTTTTGAGACTCCTTACTTAGTTTGGAAAATTTGTCGGTTTGTTCAACCAATTGAGTTATATCAGCCCGGAAGCACATGCGCATCCATTCGCGGAACCATTCGTGGTGATCGTTCTTTTCTGATCTACTCAAGCGGATGGCTTCGTTTAGGTTGCCTTCGCAAAGGTGGGAAATCTGGTTGGCTCGGCTCTCTTCTACCCCAGCCTTTTGGGTTAGGTATTGCCGGATTTCTGCGTCGGTAAAATCACGTATGCGGACGCCCTGCGTACGTGAAAGAATGGTTGTGAGCAGTTTATCGTTGCTTTGGCATACCAGCAGGAAAAGTGTTTTG
>JAZKGK010000306.1:0-1105 GCA_040385915.1 Bacteroidota bacterium | reverse complement strand
CTCAGCGGGTCTTTGGCTACTTGTTTAGTCGTAGTCACCGGAAAAACCTGGTGCAAGTCAGGATGCACCAGCTTATTCATTTTCGTACACGAAGGGCAGCGGCCACAGGCGTCATCGGCTTGCTTGTCTTCACAGTTTACGTACGTAGCATAGGCCAGCGCCATAGCCAGATTAGCACTGCCCGGATTGCCTCTAAATAACTGCGCGTGAGCAACATGGTTATTCGCCACACTCTGAATCAGCGTACGCTTAGTATCTTCCAGCCCAATTATTTCTTTAAAAAGCAAAGCAGTTGTAGGTTATGAATGATGGATTCCTGTTAGACTCCTATCCATTTAAAGATTAGATAATGATGAAGCCTGAATGAAAAAAAGCGATTAGAAAGTTGATTATTGCTTTCAGTTCTTTTGACAGTAGCCTTCTTATTCTTCTAATAAATTGATTAATGCGTTTTTGATTTCTTCTTGTTTAGGTAAGTACAATTGGTACTTTGCCAAAAGTACTTTGTTCGTAATACTTTCCGTAGCATATTCCACCAAAATTTCGTTTTTACGTGCGCCGAGTATTATGCGCAGGATTTGGAGGGCACGAGTATGCTTTTTTATTTAATATTCTTTTATTAATATGCTTGTGGGGATGTGTAATTGCTCGTGCAATCTTCGAATCATTTCTAAGGTTAATTTTCTTTTTTTATTTAAGACTTCACTTACCCGGCTCTTAAATCCAATACTTTCAGCTAAATCCTTTTGTTTCATCCCTAGCTGTTCCATCCTGAATTTTATAGCTTCAATTGGATCAGGAAGTTCAATAGGAAAATTATCCTTTTCATATTGATCAATTAATAGACTTACTATTTCCAACTCATCCCCTTTTGGAGTGCCAGGCTTTGCCTCAAATATTTGCTCTAGGCGTTCCAATGCCTCCTCGTAATCTTTATTATTTTTAATGGGCTTTATTTTCATAATTTTTAAATCTTATTTGCATCAATCTTGTCATATTCGGCATGTATATCAATAAATCTTATCCAAACTATTCCATAATTGTAATTAATCTTCACAATCAATCGATAGTGGTTTCCTTTGATATTAAAAACAACCCTATTGTC
>JAZKGK010000305.1:0-2973 GCA_040385915.1 Bacteroidota bacterium | reverse complement strand
TTTCTTTCGTCCGCTGAGTGGTAGTAAATAGCGCCAGCCCGAATAGACCCAGGCACGCTACGAAAATAGCCAGTACTGCGAAGAGGCCAAACACTTGCCCAAATTGCTGATCTGCTTTGTATTGGGAATTGAAACGCTCGTCTAAGAAGAAATAATCGAATGGGCTACTAGGAAAGGTTTTCCCCCAGATGGCTTTTATATGGATCACTGTTTCTTGTAAATTACCCGAATGAGCAATATCGGGGTTGAGTTTAATAGTTAAGTAACTCGCATTCTCATAGGTTTCATCACAATAGTAAACCATCGGGTCGAAGGCTCTTTCTAGAGAATGATGGTGGTAATTGCCAATGATGCCCACAATTTCGCGTTTTTCCCCGGCCCAATTGATTGATTGGTGAATGGCCTGCTTGGGACTACCATAACCGAGTAAACGAATGGCTGCTTCGTTGGCCAGAATCTTTCCTCGGTTTTCGCTGCGGTGTTCATTGGAAAAGCCTTCGCCTATGAGTAGTTGCATATCCAGGGTACGAACGAAATCCGCATCGATGCCAAAAAGGAAAAAGCGCTTTTGTTCCGAACCAGTATCACCTGGTCGGCGAATGTCGCCTGAGTTGGAGTTTAATTCGTACATGCCGTTTCCAGGCAAACACTCAGAAACAGAAACGCTCTGCACGCTGGCTAGTTGGTGGGCTTTTTGCTTAAATCGCTCAAACTTATCGCTTCTTAAAGAATCTAGAGCAGACGAACGGGGGGCGTAGAGAACCAGCCTTTGGTCAATGTTCATTCCCAGGTGCTGTTGTTGCATATAGCGGAGTTGCCAATCAACGGTCACCGTACCTACAATGACGGTGATGGTAGCGGCAAACTGCACGATTACCAGGCTTTTTCGAAGAAAAATGCCCCGGCGACTGCTAGCCATGCGACCTTTCAACACCATAATTGGTTGGAAGCCAGAGATGATAAGAGCCGGATAGAAGCCAGCGGCCATTGCGCCTAACCCGAATATGGCGAGCCAGGCCCACCAGTAAATCTGATCGGTAGGAAAAGTGGATAAAGGTTGCCCCGTCATTTTGTCCAGCAAGGGCAATGAAAGCTGAACCCAGGTGATAGCTAATATAACCGCCAGCAGGTTAATCAGAATTGATTCCAATAAGAATTGCTTTATTAACTGCCCACGACTGGATCCGACCACTTTCCGGATACCTACTTCCTTTGCCCTTTCTACTGAACGCGCCGTAGCCAGGTTTACATAATTAACCCAGGCAATGATCAGGATGAGCACGCCTACGGTCAGTAGCAGGTAAACAGCTTGGGCACTGCCATTGGGTTCAGCTTCATACGTTTTGTGCGAATGCAGATGAATATCGCGGAGAGCCTGTATTTCTAAGGTTTGGTCTGATTGCTTCAGGTACTTACGGGTAAAGGCCGTTAACTGGCTCGCTACTTTCTGCGAATGGGTTTCTTTGTCCAGCAGTACATACAAGTAATCATTATTGCCATTCCAGTTGAATGTCCAGCTATCCCAATCCTTGGCGGTACTATAAGAAATCAATATATCTAGGTGCAGATGCGAATTGGCGGGCATAGCCTGCATTACGCCCGTTACCGTTAAAAGTCCCTGGTGGTATCCATCGTCGAAGCGGATTGTTTTACCCATGGGATCCGCTTTTCCGAAATACTTCCGGGCAGTTATTTGAGACAGGACTACCGTGTTGGGGCGTTGCAATGCCGTTACCGGATTGCCCTGCAAGAGTGGAAAGGAAAATAGAGTCAGGAAATGGTCGCTGGCCACACCCACTTTACTTTCCCGTAACCGAATGTTTCCTAAGGAAAAGACGCAGTTGTCGCGAAGACGGACGTGGGTATAATCTACTACTTCTGGAAAGTCCGCTTGCATGGCCGGACCGGCAGCATTGTAAACACAGGCATCCTGTTCGGAGCCCTCACCAGTTTCTCCTAGGAGTGAAACACGGAAAATCCGATCAGCCTTGGCGTGGAAGCGGTCGTAACTCAGTTCGAAGCTGACATACTGCAAAATGAGCAAACAAGCCGCCATTCCAATAGCCAGTCCAGAAATATTAATCAGCGAGAAAACCTTGTGCCGAAGCAAGTTTCTCCAGGCGATAATCAGATAGTTGTGTAGCATATTGTCAGCATGTCACCGGTCCCGGCGGGGCACCGCACCCGGCAGAATTTGCAGAATGAGAGAATAAGGCAGAATTAAGAATGAATAATTAAAAGGATGAACCAGCATTTACAGGAAAGTAGGAGATTCTATTTATTCTCTCATCCTGCAAATTCTGCTTCCGACAGGTAAGCAGGCAACACCTGTGCCGGAAAATTAAAGCATTTGTTTTCAGTAACTTACTGTTGTGTTCAAGGTTGAGTTGTCCCAAAATGAAACAATGCTTTGTACCAAGTTGGCACATTTGTTACCTTGATGGCCATTTAAAGGTGGTAATTTTAACATTTACACTAACAACTAACAACCATCAGAATATCAGCATCGCAATGGCGCACCAATCAACTAATCAACCCATGTATCCTGGAAAAATTCTTTTGGTTGATGATGACCAGCAAGTACTCTACACCGCTCGGATGGTGTTGAAATCTCATTTCGAAACCGTGCGAACCGAGAGTTCGCCTTCACAAATCCGCGATTGGCTGGCTAAGGAACACTACGACGTGGTTTTGCTCGACATGAACTTTGCGCCCGGCGCTACCAGTGGGCGCGAAGGGTTGGAGTGGCTGAAAGTGATCCGGGAACTGGCTCCTGAGGCTGGCGTGGTCATGAATACCGCTTACGGAGAAATAAACCTGGCAGTACTGGCTATGAAAGAGGGCGCTACCGACTTTTTGGTGAAACCCTGGGACAAGGAAAGGCTGCTGGCTACCATCACTTCAGTATACCAATTGGGACAGGCTAAAAAGGAAGTGCAACGGCTAAAGTCTACCCAGCGGGTATTGAATCGG
>JAZKGK010000304.1:0-3360 GCA_040385915.1 Bacteroidota bacterium | reverse complement strand
AGCTACGGGGTCGCCCACCAACGGGACTACCTTCGGGGGCAATGCCTCTACTGCGGGCGTATGGTATACGGGAGATGACTTTCCGCCTCAGTACAAAAACACCTATTTTCACGCAGATTACGGCGGTGGCTGGATTCGTAATTTGCAGCTGGATGGCAGTGATCAACTCAATCAGGTCAACAATTTTATTGATAGTGATCTGTCTATTGTCTGTCTGACAACCAACCCGACTACGGGCGGACTATATTATATTCAATACGGTGGCACTCCTTTTGTCAACGAAGTGCGCAAGCTTTACTTTAGCGCCAATCACCCTCCGCGCGCCAAAGCTCAGGCTGATCAATTCTTTGGGCCTGGCCCGTTGAAAGTGAACTTTACAAGCACTGGAACGACTGATCCCGACGGCGAGGCGCTCACTTATCACTGGGATTTTGGCGATGGCAACGTAAGTGCTGATGCCAATCCTGAGCATACCTTTACAGCGGCGGCTGGTGTACCTACGCATTATCAAGTTACCCTTACGGTTACCGATGCGCAAGCAGCCAGTTCGGAAGTAACACTGATTATTTCCGTCAACAACACGCCTCCGACTGTTCACATTACCAGTCCGATCAACAATGCATTCTATCCGTTGACTGGCGCGAAGATTTATACCCTAAACGCTACTGTTACCGACCAGGAGCAAACTTCTTCGGGGCTTTCTTATCAATGGCAAACGATTTTACACCACAATAACCACGAGCATCCCGACCCTTATGATACCAACCGAGTGACGACGACAGAAATTTCGCCGGTAGGCTGCGATGGAGAAACCTACTACTTCCGGGTGGTTCTCAAGGTGACCGATGCAGCGGGCTTATCGGCTACAGATGAGGTTAAACTCTATCCCGATTGCCAGTCTTTAGCCCCGAATATTACGGCGATCAATGCTTCTTCCGCCAATAGCCAGGTAAGCCTGAGTTGGAAAAACCCTACGGTACAATTTGACGAAATAATGGTGGTAGCCAAGCCGAATGCCAGTATCACCGCCAGTCCTTCGGGCAATGGGTCAGCGTATACGGCCGATCTCAACTATGCTGGAACGGGGAGCATTTTTGATGGCGGAAAGGTGGTTTATAAAGGCACTGCTACTCCTCAGATTATCCTTGCTTTAGTCAATAACACGCCTTATTTCTTTAAAATATTTGTCCGTACCTCTACCTATTGGTCTAGTGGAGTCGAGATAAAAGCCATTCCGGGCTGCCCTGCGCCTTCAGTTCAGGCCAGCAGTGTTTCTTTTTCAAGTATCAGCACCCGTTCCATGAGCCTCAGTTGGGTTAATGGCAGTGGCATGGGACGCATAGCTAAAATCAATACTACTGCACAATTTACCAGTCCAGCAAACGGGGTAAGCCCTTCAGCCAATGCCATTTATCAAGGCTCCGGCGAGCAAGTTATCTTCAATGGCAGCGGAAACACAGTAAACATCACTGGTTTGTTACCGGGTGTCACGTACTATGTCAAAGTGTATGAATATAATTGTACTGGCGATGCGCTGGTTTATTCACCCAATACTGCCAACCCAGCCAGCCAGTTGACCAATTCATCGGCTTGTACAGCTACAGGTACGCTGTTGCGGGAAGTTTGGACCAATGTTGTCGGCAGTGCTGTATCTACCATTCCGATCGACCTCCCTCCTACCAGCAGCAGCCAGGTGAATATCTTTCAGGGGCCTACTGTAGCGAGCAATAAATATGGCTCGCGTTACCGAGGCTACCTGTGCGTGCCTAACAGTGGTAATTATACTTTCTGGATCTCTAGCGACAATGATTCGGAACTGTGGTTAAGTACCGATACCATTCCTGAAAACAAGGTAAAAATTGCTTATCTACTTGATGGCTATGCCTACCCAAATCAATGGACGAAATATCCGAGCCAACAGTCTACACTGGTAGCTTTAGAGGCCGGAAAGCGGTATTATGTGGAAGCCTTGCATAAGCAGGAAGCTGGAGGAGATAATCTGATGGTAGGCTGGCAATTGCCAGGTGGCGCCATGGAACGCCCCATTCCGGGCATCCGGTTTTCTCCCTATATTATACCCGTGATCACCACCGTAGAAGAGGAAAGAATAACGGGAAATAGCTTGACTGTACATCCCAATCCATTCTCAGCCAAAGCCACGGTTGAGGTGACGCTGGAGAAGGCCGCACAAGCCCAACTTCAACTCTATGATTTAAGAGGAGCCATGATCAAACGTCTCTTTGAAGGAAAACTGGCGGGCAAAACGCATCGGTTTGAATTGGATGGCAACCAACTGTCAGAAGGGATCTA
This sequence comes from Bacteroidota bacterium, assembly GCA_040385915.1. Lineage (GTDB taxonomy): Bacteria > Bacteroidota > Bacteroidia > Cytophagales > ES-bin-26 > ES-bin-26. The sequence goes on along the minus strand of JAZKGK010000304.1, from coordinate 1,050 downwards.
CATTATCCAGCTCACTACGCCTAACGGTGTAATTCATCAGAAAGTAGTGTTGTATAAGTAGCCATTGGCTTTGAGTTGATAGCTCAAAGCATACAAAGCAAAAACGCGGGAAGTAGATACCTCCCGCGTTTGTGCTTTTTAAATTATAGCCCTTAGCTTATTTAGCCAGCATCACCTTCAAGTGGCTGACCTGGTTGCCATTGACCAGACGTAACAAGTACAGACCATTTTGCAAGGCACTGCCCTCGACGACTACCTGATGCGACTCTCCTGCTTGTACCTGCTGGTCAAACAAGGCCTGCACCCGTATGCCCCGCAAGTCATACAAATCCAGGCTGGCTTGCCCAGCCACAGGCGTGGTAAAGTTTACCGTTACTTCTCTAGAGAAAGGGTTAGGATAGGCTTCTAGACCAATCACTTCCTCGACCAAGGCTTCGCGGGCAGTGGCTGCTGGGAAGGGCACCAAGTTAGCTCCCGGAATGACAAAGTAAGTGGCGGAACCCGGCTGTTGCCAACCTACGGACAGGTTATCTCCCCCAGTGCCTTCCTTGTGCAACACTTCCAGGTAGTATTTCTGTCCTGCCTGCAATGTCACCCAAGCCGACTGTTGGGTAGCATATTTCGTCCACTCTCGCGGATTGGTATACCCCCCACTGATAAAGGCCAACTTTTGTTTGTCCGTTGCGCTTTCGTTGGTCGATAACCACAAGGCCACTTCATTGTCTCCGGCGATGGCGAAACGATACTGGCCCGTGGCAGGAGCGCAAAGATAGCCTCTATAACGCGCCGCATAGTTATCGGCCACATTCGTCGGTCCTTCCAAGCTAGTCACCAAACTGGTGCTGGTGGGCGTGGCATTCACCGGAATCTTGCTGAGAGCATCTCCTTTCACATTGGCCCAGTATTCCCGCAAGATACTGCCTGCACCCGCACACGTTGGCACGACCACCAGAACAAAAGGTGACAGCACACTACCTGGAACAATCACAGGCGTAGCATTGGCTGCTGAAGCTGGCGTTTTCCAACCTACAATCAGGTTGTCTCCGCCAT
>JAZKGK010000303.1:0-10137 GCA_040385915.1 Bacteroidota bacterium | reverse complement strand
CCGACTGGTCTTAGCGTCCGCTAAGACCCCAACTTAATTGAGCGTCCGCTCAAATGACCTCCCACAAATCCTAGCATTGGAGCAAATGAGTGAGGCGAGGGTAGCATGGTTGATTGGAGTTTACTGGATAATGTAAAGAACTCCAAGCGGACGCTTGACTAATTTTGGGTCTTAGCGGACGCTAAGACCAGGTAGAGACCAGGCAGACAAATGGGAGCAATGCAACAACCAGCCTCCTATAATCCTTTCATCCTATCAATCCTCGTGCTGACATAATTCCGCCTCTCTGTCTGGTTTTTAGCTTCCGCTAAGACCTACTATTTCGTTAAGTGTCCGCTTTTTAAACAACCACCGAGCATAGGCCGACTCGTTAGGTAATTCTCGAGGCTGTTGCTCTTCGCAGGGTGAGTAGTTTCTATATCCTGCGTAAAGAACCAGCCGGCACGCCGAACTGACGGAGAGTATCCCAGCATCCCCAGCGATTGCGACGTTATTCTTAGGTGCATTCTTGGCTTTTTTGCCTTTGGCACTTTGTGGCTAAAGTGAAGCTTCACCAGTAAAGGGAAGGTATTTATCGAAAAAAGCTGTAGTAGCCACCCACGCCATTTTTGTTCACTCCCTCAATCAGCACCCGGCCAGAGACATTGCCGAGCAAGTCAGCTACTTCCTGTGGCGACTGCATTGGCTTGCGGTTGATGGACGTAATCACAAATCCCTCTTCTACGCCTAGCCGACTAATGAGTCCGTTGGTCAGTTTGGCCACGCGTACACCACTGCCAATACCCAGTCGGTCGCGCTCCACCTTCGATAAACTTACCAGCTCGGCGCCCAAGCCATTGACAGTGTAAGCATCTTGTTTTTTCAGTAAGCCCGTGGTTCCTTCCTGATTCGTGAGAGTCAATTGCGCCTCTTTGATGGTGCCACTGCGTTGGTAATTTACTTTAATTTTATCGCCCGGACGGTAATAACTAAGTTGTTCATTAAAAGCACTTTTGCCTTCAATCACTTCTTCATTAATTTTAAGAATGACGTCACCTTTGCGCAAACCCATCTTAGCCGCCGGGCCATCGGCTGCCAGGTAATTGATGGCTACTCCGTTTAACCGTTGGGCAGTGGTGGCGTCCAGTTTCAATTCAAGGGCGATTTCAGTATTCAAATCGCTTACTTCAACGCCCATAAAAGCCTTCTGAACAATGCCGTATTGAATCAAATCATTAATCGTTTTAGAGACAATATCTACCGGAATAGCAAAGCCATAGCCCGTATACGAGCCAGTACGCGAGAGTATAGCCGTATTGATGCCCACGAGTTCGCCTTTGGTATTGACCAATGCCCCGCCGCTGTTGCCAGGATTAATGGCTGCGTCGGTCTGAATAAAGGATTCGATGGGGAATTGACTGTTCAGAATACCGATGTCACGGCCTTTGGCGCTCACAATTCCCGCCGTTACGGTAGAAGTTAGGTTAAAGGGGTTACCTACGGCCAATACCCATTCGCCCACCTGCACATCTTTCGAGCGGCCTTTGATGATGGCTGGTAAGTTCTTGTCCTCAATCTTGAGCACAGCTAAATCAGTAGAAGGGTCGATGCCGATAATTTTTGCTTCGTAAGAGCGCTTGTTGTGTACTACTTCAATTTTATTGGCATTCTCAATTACGTGGTTATTGGTAACGATATAGCCATCGGCCGTAAAAATTACGCCTGACCCCGAACTGACCACCGATTGCTCGCGCCCGCCACCGTTGAAGAACAAGTCGAAAAAGTCGGTACTTCGGGTAGTAGTGGCCGTTTTGATATAGACTACGCTAGGCGTGCTTAAGTTAGAGGCTGTCACAAAGTCGCCCGTTAAAGGCGCGGCCAGCGGACTTTTGGATACAGAAGCCTGCTGATAAATATCTCTGGCTGCTGGTATAGGGAGCTGATGGCTGGGCTGAAAGGATTGAAAGGTAAATGCTCCTGCCAATCCGGCAGAAAAGCTTAGTAAAATGATTTTAAGGGTTTGCTTCATAGCGTGAAAGAGGAAAATTAATTGTTAACAAAAATAAAATGTTACTATTCCATTCTATAGGCCGAAGTTAATAAAAAGTGGATATTCTTGCCCATCAGTAAGGCTATTTCAGGACGAGAGACCTATATAAAAGCCCCGCCGTTTACATGTCGGCGGGGCTTTATTTGGTGAATTTCCTTCTTGTGACTTCTTAACTAATGATCAATCTCCGGCCTTTTTTAGCCCATTGCGCCAAGAGCGGTTTGTTTGTAAGCTGCATTTGTGAAAGGTTGAAAGATCAGTTAATGACAGCAAAGCCCGTATAAGGCTGTAAAACCTTTGGAATAACAATGCCTTCTGGCGTCTGATTATTTTCCAGGATTGCCGCCAGAATTCGGGGCAAAGCCAGGGCGCTTCCGTTGAGGGTTTTTCCTTCTACCTTATAGCGCAATTTTAAGCGATTAGCCTGAAAAGTTTCGAAATTACTCACCGAACTCACTTCTAACCAGCGCTTTTGGCCAGCCGAATATACTTCCATATCATAGGTCAGCGCTGACGTAAAGCTCATATCACCGCCACAAAGCCGCAGAACGCGGTAAGGTAGTTCTAGTTTCTGCAACAAGCTTTGCACATAGAGACTCATTTCCTCTAAAGTCTGATACGAATCTTCTGGTTTACATATCCGCACAATCTCCACTTTATCGAACTGATGCAGGCGATTTAAGCCTCGAACGTGTGCGCCCCAGGAACCCGCTTCGCGGCGGAAGCATGGCGTATAGCCCACGTTTTTCACCGGCAAATCGCCTTCGGACAGGATCACATCGCGGTACAGGTTAGTAATGGGCACTTCAGCCGTTGGAATCAGGAAAAAATCTTCTTCCGGAATATGATACATCTGCCCATCCTTATCAGGAAGGTTTCCCGTACCAAAGCCCGAATCCCGGTTGATAACGATAGGCGGCTGAATCTCTACGTACCCTGCATTGAGTGCTTCATCCAGGAAAAAATTAATCAGCGCACGCTGAATACGAGCACCTTTGCCCTTATACACTGGAAAACCAGCGCCAGTAATTTTGGTTCCTAGCTCAAAGTCAATAATGTCGTATTGCTTGATTAAGTCCCAATGAGGCAAGGCCGTTTCGGGCAAGTGGGGCACAGACCCGTGTTCCAACACTACTTCGTTTTCTTCGGGTGTACGCCCTACCGGAACGCTGCTGTGCGGTAAGTTGGGTAGCAAAACCAGAATCGCTTCCAGTTGCTCTTCTATTTCCTTTAATTTACTTTCATTGGTTTTAATCTCCTCTTTCAATGCCGAAATCCGGGATTTGGCTTCTTCTGCTTGTAGCTGCTGCCCGGTTTTCATCAATTTACCGATCTCAGCCGAAGCAATTTTACTTTCGCTCTGTTGGTTATTCAACGAAAGCTGGGTTTCCTTGCGTTGGGTATCCAAAGAAATAATCGTTTCTATGTCTTCTTCGGCTGTAGAAAAATATTTACGTTTCAGCCCCTGAATAACAGCATCTTTATTATCGCGAATATAATTGAGTTGTAGCATTGAAATTGAACTCCAAAAGATTGAAATGGGAAAGATTTAAAACCTCATACCTAACCGATAATACCTACTTACTACGCATTCTCAAAGGTGAAAAGCCCTTCGTTCAAAGCATTGAGGGCTTGATTTTTTTGAGAAGTATGGATCAGAATGGAGACATTATGGTCGCTGCCGCCGTAGGAAATCATCCGCAATGGAATCTCTCTCAACGAGTGGAATATGGCCAGTGCCAGTCCTTGTTTATCAAAGCCCAGATTCCCTACCACGCACACGATCGTTTGATCTTTATCTACCTCTACTGTGCCAAAAGCGCCTATTTCCTGGACGATTTCATCCAGGTGAGCTGAGTTATCAATGGTAAGGGATACGGCCACTTCAGAGGTGGTAATCATATCAATGGGCGTTTTGTATTTCTCGAACACCTCGAATACCCGGCGAAGAAATCCGTGCGCCAGCAACATCCGGCTCGACTGAATTTTGATCGCAATAATGCCATCTTTGGCTGCAATCGCCTTCACATCGCCTTCAGCGCCTATCGCTGTTTGATTGGTAATAAGCGTACCACGGGCGGATGGCTCCATGGTATTCAGTAAACGGACGGGAATATTGTATCGCTTGGCTGGACGGATAGAAAACGGATGCAGAATTTTGGCACCAAAATAAGCTAACTCGGCTGCCTCATCAAACGAAAGTTCGGCAATAGGAAACGTGTTCTTTACAATCCGAGGGTCATTGTTATGCATGCCATCGATATCCGTCCAGATTTGTATCTCTTCTGCCCGGGCAGCAGCACCGATGAGAGAAGCTGAATAATCGCTACCTCCCCGTTTCAGGTTATCTACTTCGCCTTCGGGATTACGGCAAATGTATCCTTGGGTCAGTAAAATGGTGGCATCCGCGTGTTGAGCCAGCAGTTGAGCCAAGGCACGCTCAGTAAATTCGTAGTTTGGCTCGTCGTCCGCATCAATCCGCATAAAATCCAGTGCGGGTAATAACGCCGATTTAACCTCAATTTCTTCCAGATACGCTTGAAAAAGCTGGGTAGAGATCAATTCACCTTCTGCCAACAGTTCTTTTTCTTGTTTTGATGTAAAGTCTTGGTGAGCCAGTGCGCGGATAAAATCGAAATGACGGGTAATAATTTCCGATCCCTTTTGCTTACCCGCTTCTGAGGCATATAAATGGATGATAAAATCCTTATAAGATTGATGCAAGCGGTCAATTACCTGTATGGCAGCAGGTTTCTCTTGTTTATACAAGAAACCACCAATCTCTACCAAACTGTTGGTTGTGCCAGAAACAGCAGACAATACGACAATTTTGCGTGCACCATCCTGGGTGATCAACTGGGCAACCGAATGCATTCTTTCCGGCTTACCGACGGAGGTACCTCCGAATTTCCAAACTTTCATCTTCCTTTTTTATTGTTTGATTAAAATGGCTGTCGGCTGTCAGCATTCAGCGATCAGCTTAACATATTTACAACTAGCGATAAAAGCTGAATGCTGACAGCTGATCGCTCACAGCTCTCTAAAAGCTTAACATTTTAATCGCGGCCATGGCTGCTTCATCGCCCTTGTTGCCGTGTTTTCCTCCGGCCCTATCGATTGCCTGTTGTTGATTATCAGGCGTTAGTACTCCGAAGATTACTGGTTTGTTATATTTCAGCGATACTTCGGTAATACCGATGGCTACGGCCTGGCAAATAAAATCGAAGTGCCGGGTTTCGCCCTGAATAACGCATCCCAGGCAAATGACGGCATCTATCTCGCGGCGTTGCGCCATCCATTGTGCGGCCAAGGTTAGTTCGTAGCTGCCTGGCACATTCTTGCGAATAAGCTTAGCCTCGCTGGCACCGTGGGCTAGGAGCGTAGCAACTGCGCCATGATAAAGAGCCTCAGTCACTTCCGTATTCCATTCCGATACCAGGATAGCAAAGGTCTTGTCATGGATATCAACCAAGCCTTCCGTAGAAAATTCACTTAGGTTTTTAAGGGTAGAGGCCAACGTTGGTAGGTTTATGAGTAGATGAGTTCCTTTATTTTTTCCAACAAAAAAGGATAAAGCAGACGCTCTATCCTTTTTTGGTTTAGCAAATAAACAAATCAGCGGATTAGTTATTGGCTAAACCTTCGAGTTTGGACTTATATTTCTTGGCATTGGTTACTTCAGAAGAATCGAAGTAATTGGTAATGATTTTGTCGTAAGCTTCTATGGCAGCAGCATAATCTTTGTCCTGCTCATAGGCAGTAGCCAGCTTCATTAAGTAAACTGGGGTAAAGTATTTATTAGGCTTGTATTCAGCCGCCTTCTTATAATAATTAATCGCTTCTTTTACGTCCTTCTTTTCTGAGTAGGCATCTCCCAGGAGCGAGTAAGCCCGTGCTTGCACTATTAAGTCAGAAGAACTAAAATCTTTTAAGTATTGAATCGCTTCGTCATATTTACCCTCTTTCAGGTAAGCAACCCCCGCGTAAAAATTAGCGAGACCGCCTGCTTTCGTTGCTCCGTAGTTGTCAGCAAGGGTAGTTAAGCCGTCGTTAGAGCCATCGCCTTTCAGTGCCTTTTTCAGAGAATCAGTTTCAAAGTAATGGGCAGCAGGGAAAAGATAACTTTGTGCCTCCTTGTCCTGGCTATTAACGTAGAACCGATAACCAACGAAACCAGCCACCGCTAGTACCACGATTGCTATCCCTCCCAGAATAACATTCCGGTATTTGACAAAAGGCGAATCTTTTCCGCTCAATTTATTTAATAGAGCCTCAGGGCTCTCCACCAACGGAACATCCGCACGCTCTTTAACCACTGATCCTTCTTTTGATCCTTCTTTGCTCTTCTTTACCATTGCAATCTGAAAAAAATTTGGAACGCAAAGTTAGTAAATCATTGATAATTCAAACAGGCTAGCATAAAAAAAATAAAACTAAATTAGCTTTATTGAAAACAAAATTGTGTTTTTAGAATATCAGCCAACAAAAACAAATCCCTTTAAGCCAGAAAACTTAAAGGGATTTGTTTCATTTTATAGAATATAGCTACATTATTCGATGATAAAGGGATAATCCTTTTCCATGTAAACGTCTTTGTAGGCCTCTTCGGCAGGCGGATAGGGTGATTCTTCCGCGAATTTAACTGACTCATCTACCTGCACCTTAATTTTGGCATCGATCGCCAACAGATCAGCTTCAGTAGCCAAGCCCTTTTGAAGAATGGTAGCCCTTACCTGCTCAATTGGATCGCTTTGTTTGTATTTCTCCACTTCTTCTTTGGTACGGTACTTGGCTGGGTCAGACATGGAGTGGCCTTTGTAGCGGTACGTCCTGAATTCCAGGAAAGTAGGTCCTTCGCCAGCGCGGGCACGCTCCGCAGCGCGGGCTACGGCTTCGTGAACCGCTTCTACATTCATCGCATCTACTGGCTCAGACGGCATGTCGTAGGCTTCGGCTAGGGTATACAAATCGGTCACATTGGACGTACGTTGTACTGACGTTCCCATCGCATATCCGTTGTTTTCTACCACAAAAATCACGGGTAGTTTCCAAAGCATCGCCATGTTAAAGGTTTCGTGCAAGGCTCCCTGACGCACGGCTCCATCACCCATGAAGGTGATACAGAGGCTTTTAGTTTTATTATATTTTTCTGCAAAAGCGATTCCGGCTCCCAATGGAATTTGTCCACCTACAATCCCGTGACCACCTACAAAATTCACTTCCTTATCAAAAATATGCATAGAGCCGCCTTTGCCCTTCGAGCAACCCGTTTGCTTGGCAAACAATTCAGCCATGATAGCGTTGGGGCTGGTTCCTAAGGCTAAAGGAATGCCGTGGTCACGGTAAGCCGTAATCCACTTATCATCTTTATGAAGGGCGGTATACGCACCAGCAGCACACGCTTCCTGCCCAATGTATAGGTGACAAAAACCTTTGATTTTTTGTTGACCGTATAATTGCCCAGCTTTATCCTCAAATTTCCGCATCAACTGCATAGACTCATACCAGTAGAGATACGTTTCTTTGGGGAATTGCATTTTGGCTTTTACATTCGCCGCCTGTTTTCCGCTCGGAGATTCTCCATTCTGAGAGTCAGCCTTTTTGGATTGGGTGGCCGGAGCCTTTTCTTTCACACTTGCCATGTTTCGTATATTGGGTCTTTTAAAGTTTATGAGTCAATGAGTTTATGAGTAGATGAGTTTTTAAATTTTTGTGAGCCAGATAGTTACACAAAACAAATCACGTTTAGCTTTATCGTAAAAATTCAATCCTTTGCGCACTTAATAAACGCATAAACATATAAACTCTTAACACGTGAAAAAAGAGGCTGCCGTTGTGGGAAATGAAAACAAAACAGCGATAAACACCCTCTTATTTTCCTGCGAAAGTAGTTAAAAACAATCGAACAACGAAAAGAATGTATCTGGAAAAACTCAATTTGCTCAATTTTAAAAATTACGAGGAAGCAAGTTTTTCCTTTTGTCCTCAAATTAACTGTTTCGTAGGTGAAAATGGCAGTGGAAAAACCAACTTGCTCGATGCGGTATATTATCTATGCATCAGCAAGAGTGCCTTTGCCGTGAACGATGCACAAAGTATCCGGCACGAGGCTGATTTTTTCCTGATTGACGGCTTTTTTCATTGGGGCGGCTCGCTGGAAAGGCATCCGCCAATCGACAGTGCGCTCGATAGTACAATATCCGAACCCACCAAAGTAGCTCAGATTACCTGCGCCTTGCAGAAAGGGCAGCGCAAAGTGTTGTTGTCGGACAAGAAGCCCTATGAAAAGCTGACCGAGCATATCGGGCGGTTTCCAGTCGTACTCATTGCCCCCGACGATACGGATCTGGTGCGCGAGGGCAGCGAAGAAAGGCGGCGTTTTTTCGACACGATGCTTTCGCAGGTAGATAGCCACTACCTCAGCAGCCTGATGCAGTACAACAACCTGCTCAAACAGCGCAACAGCCTGCTCAAACTGTTTGCTGACCGCAATTATTCGGATGATGATTTGCTGGACAGCTACGACGCGCCTTTGCTCGAATTGGCGTACCAACTCTTTCAACGCCGCCAAGAATTTATTTCCCTGTTCCTGCCTGTGTTCCAAAAGCACTATACCTACCTGAGCGAAAGCCGGGAAATGGTGGATTTGGTCTACGAAACAGCGTTAGCGGGTGCAAACTTCCCTCGTGATTTCCGGCATAGCCGTGCGCGCGATCTGCATTTGCAACGCACCAACAAGGGCATACACAAAGACGATTTTACGTTTGAGATCAATGGTTTTTCGCTCAAGAAATTTGGTTCACAAGGCCAGCAGAAATCCTTTGTTATTGCCCTGAAGCTAGCACAGTTCGAAATCATTACGCAACACAAACAGTTTCGTCCTATCTTACTGCTCGACGATATTTTTGACAAGCTCGACGATCGTCGCATTGTGAAGTTAACCCAAATGATTGCCAACGATATTTTCGGGCAGTTGTTTATCACCGATGCCCGTCCTGAACGTACCGAGCTGTTTTTCAGCAACCTTACCGCCAGACACAGCACTGCCCAAGTCAAAATCTTTAGAATGGGCGGATAATGTAAAGGTAAAGCGTAGAAATCTCTTTTTATTTTCTAGATCTAAATGCTTAGATTAGGTTAATTAAAGAGCCTTCTAGCGATTGGGATAAGTTTTATATGCAACTACAAAAGTATAGGTTCATAGACTTATCGACTCATACACTTAAAAAAAACCAGCTTATGCTGCAAGACCTGATTGCGAAAGGAGAAGGACTTCACCTGGAGTTTAAAAGCACCATCGACACTGCCGCCAAGATTGCCAAAACACTAGCGGCTTTTGCCAATACTTCAGGCGGGATATTGCTGGTAGGCGTGAAAGATGATGGAAGTATTAAAGGGGTGGTGTCCGAACAAATGGAAATGGAAAAAATAGAAGAAGCCGCCGATTTGCTCTGTGACCCCACCTTGACTTTAACCTACGAAACAAAAATAAGTGACGGAAAAAAAGTGCTGTTGATTCGTGTACTGGAAAGTGAGGAAAAACCACATTCAGTAAAAGATAGCCACGGCCTGCGAACGGTGTACGTGCGGATCAGGGATAAAAGCGTCCCTGCTGGCAAACGCACCGAGGATGTGCTGAACAGGATACAAAAAGCGGTAGATCCAACTTTGATACAGTCAGGCAATGTGAAAACATTAGTGGCTTATTTGCGAAAATCAGGTTCCATTAATGCTAAGCGCTTTTCAAAATTAATTAATGTCTCCGACCGGCGGGCACTGAAAATTCTGACTGAGCTGGTTCGCCAAAATATTTTGCTTCTTCATCAACAACCGAATATGCGAGAGGCAATCGTGAGCTATTCCTTAAAATAATATGCCGCCAGATCTACACCATCCGAAACAAGCCCCCCAAATGATCTGGGTGGAGCGCCTTTCCTGGCTACTAGACTCCCAATTTCGGTTTCCGGGCACCAACTTTCGGTTTGGGATTGATCCTATTATCGGCCTTATTCCCATTCTGGGCGATGTTTCTTCTTTAGCCATTTCGGGAGCGTTGCTCATGACGATGGCCAAACACGGGGTAAGCCGTAAACTACTGCTCCTGATGG
>JAZKGK010000302.1:20281-25292 GCA_040385915.1 Bacteroidota bacterium | reverse complement strand
CTGCACCCGGCATTGAATTGAAAGGAGATGAACTAGTAATTTTGCCTACCGGAGGTAGCTTTACCGATCCAGGAGCCATTGGTATTGACAGCCTTTCAGGTAATAAGCAAACCGCTTTAGGCCCTGTTAAACCTGCAAATGTCAATGTTGCGGGCCTTTATCCACTGACTTACCGGGCAAAGGATGCCAATGGGTTTACTTCCGAAGTGGTTCGTAACGTATTTGTGTTTGACAATACCCTGACCGAGGGTTATACATTGGTGACTAATGAGGACTTAAGCGGAACGTATAAGCATAGCAATGCTCCCGGTAGAATTGTGAATGTAGTGAAAGCACTGCCAGGGCTGTACATCTGTGACGATTTATATGGCACGTTTACCCCAACGCCCCTTTACTTCCTCCATACCGTTGACGGACTGGTAGTTCCTGAACAACCAACCTATACTGGGTTAGGAGATATACAGGGCACGGGTATGGTAACTAAACCCAGTGGAAAACACATACTTAATTTTGCCGGTTTAGAACGCATTGGTATTGGTCTTCGCGCCCGCAAACTTACCCAGCAGTAAACCTAGCATAGACATACAACGAAGAGGCTCGCTATGTGGCGAGCCTCTTTTGTTTAAACCTTTCAGCAAACCCAACGAGTTGAATACTTCCTAGCTCCTACAGCTTCTCCGCATTCCTTACCAGAGCTTCTCCCTTTAATACCAGCTTTTTAAGACTTTTGTCAAAAACTTCCGTGGCTACCAGGGCTTGGTGCTTTTCCCGGTTAATTTCCTTTACGGTAAATACGGCTTCGTATTCCGTGTCCACCAGCATCGGGCGCAGGAATTCCATGGATTGCTTCAGATAGATCGTACCTTCGCCGGGAAACTGTGTCCCAAAGACCTTCGAGAAGATACTTCCTCCTAGAAAGCCATGGATAATGGGCTGCTTAAATGCTGTTTTGGCGGCATATTCCTTGTCCAAATGCAATGGGTTATCATCGCCAGTGACTTCGGCAAACCGAGCGACCTGTTCCTGCGAAATGGTAAAAGAGGTTTGATAAATTTCGTTTTCTTCAATCATAAGGGCTTTGTATATTTTATAAAAAGGCAACCTGTTACGTCATCATCAAATCGACCCTATCCTTTTACCAACACCTGCGCTTTTTCCAGGGCGCGGTCGAGGCCGGAGATATCAGAACCGCCAGCAGTCGCAAAGAAAGGCTGCCCTCCGCCCCCACCTTTGATTTCCTTCGCCAATTCTTTTACCAGATTACCCGCGTGCAAGCCTTTTTCTTTTACCAGCTCATCCGCAATCATGATAGCGAGTTGGGGCTTGCCTTGAATGTCAGCGGCTAGAATGAGTACGCCATTATCTACTTTGGCCTTCAGTTCATACACCAGTTGCTTGAGCATATCGGCAGAGGTAACCTGTACCCTTTCAGCAATCAGTTGGAAGCCATTTACTGGCCGAACAGTCGTAAGCAAGTGTTGTTTAACCACTTGTAGCTGTTGCTGCTCAAACTGTTCAATTTGCTTGCTCAACTGGCTTTTCTCTTCCAGCAAACCTTCCAGTGATTTCTTTAAGTCAACCGGGCTTTTCAACAACTCTTTCAGGTCGTTGATCAAGGCCACTTGCTCATCTACATAAGCCTCTGCTTTCTCTGCCGTGATGGCCTCTATTCTGCGCACCCCCGCCTGGATGGAGCTTTCAGAAATAATCTTGAAGAAGCCGATTTGCCCCGTTGCAGGTACGTGAATACCACCGCAAAGCTCCACCGAAAAATCACGGTCGAAAGTGATGACGCGCACAAAGTCGCCGTATTTTTCGCCAAACAAAGCCATGGCACCTAGCTTTTTCGCTTGCTCAATGGGCACGTTGCGTTGTTCGTTCAGCGGAATATTCTGTCTGATCCGGCGGTTTACGATCTGCTCTATCCGGTGGATTTCCTCATCCGTTAGTTTGGCAAAATGCGAAAAGTCGAAGCGCAAGACTTCATTGCTCACGTACGAACCTTTCTGTGCCACATGGCTTCCCAGCACCTCGCGCAAGGCAGCTTGCAGTAAGTGGGTAGCGCTGTGATTATTAGCGGTAAGTAAGCGTTTGTGGCGATCTACTTTGGCTGTCAAATGTACACCTTCCGCTTGCAGCAAAGAAGCCAGATTTTTATCTTCAGAGATATGAATAATCAGATCATTCTCCTTCTTGGTATCAATGATGTTAATTGTTAATTGTTCATTGCGTTCCATCGCATCGGCGAACCGACCGGGCACTGTCAATTGCAACAGTCCGGTATCGCCCACTTGCCCGCCACTTTCGGCGTAGAAAGGCGTGCGGTCAAGCACAATTTGGTATTGGGTTGTATTCTTGGCTTTCACCTCCCGGAATTTCACCACCTGCGCCTGCGATTCCAGTTCTTCGTAGCCCACAAATTCGATGGCATCACTTTCATTGACTGTCACCCAGTCGGTAGTAGAGGTAGCAGCAGCTTTCTGAGAACGCCGCTTTTGTTCATCCATTTCCTTTTTAAAACCCTCTTCATCAATGCTAAAACCTTTTTCCCTGGCAATCAGAGCTGTCAAATCTACTGGGAAGCCAAAGGTATCGTACAGTTCAAAGACTGTTTCTCCGTCAATCTTTCCGGCCTTTTGGCCTTGTTCGATCTGCGCCCTTGATAGTTCCAAAGTTATCAGATCCAGCTTTTTCAGGCCAATCTCCAGGGTACGTAGGAATGAGTTTTCTTCTTCTTGAATGACCTTAGCCACAAAGTCCTGCTGCGCTTTCAATTCTGGAAATACAGCGGCAAATTGGTCGGCCAGCAGCGGCACCAAACGGCACAAAAACGGTTCTTTGATGCCCAGATACGTATATGCATACCGGACAGCCCGGCGCAAAATACGGCGAATTACGTAACCAGCCTTATTATTGGCAGGCAACTGCCCATCGGCAATAGTGAAGGCAATGGCTCGGATATGGTCAGCAATGACGCGCATGGCGATGTCGGGATACTTCTCTGTTCCGTACTGCTTGCCTGATGCTGCGGCTATAAATTGGATGGTGCCCTGAAATACATCCGTATCGTAGTTGGAAGTTTTGCGCTGAATGGCCATGCAAAGCCGTTCAAAGCCCATTCCTGTATCAACGTGCGTAGCTGGCAGAGACTCCAAAGACCCGTTGGCCAGACGATTGAACTGCATAAATACCAAGTTCCAGATTTCCACAACCTGCGGATGGTCATTGTTTACCAGCGATTTTCCGGGGATTTGGTCTACTTCGCTTTGGGGACGCAAGTCAACGTGAATTTCTGAGCAAGGGCCACAGGGACCGGTATCACCCATTTCCCAGAAGTTATCTTTTTTATTGCCCAGAATAATCCTGTCTTCGCCCACAATGGGTTTCCACAAGTCCCAGGCTTCCTGGTCGAAAGGCACGTTGTCTTTCTTATCGCCTTCAAACACACTTACGTACAGACGCTCTTTGGGCAATTGGTATACTTCGGTCAGCAGTTCCCAGGCCCAAGTGATGGCTTCTTTCTTAAAATAATCGCCAAAAGACCAGTTGCCTAGCATTTCGAACATGGTATGGTGATAGGTATCGAAGCCTACATCTTCCAGGTCATTGTGCTTGCCCGACACGCGCAGGCATTTCTGCGTATCGGCAATCCGTTTGGAAGGAGGCACGGCATTACCCAGGAAAAAATCCTTGAATTGCGCCATACCTGAGTTAGTAAACATCAAGGTTGGATCATTTTTCAATACCAACGGAGCCGAAGCTACAATCTGGTGCTGTTTTGTTTTAAAAAAATCCAGAAACTGCTGTCTTATTTCTTGAGAAGTCATCGGCTATGCGTACAAACGCGAAAGAATTTATAATAATATGGAGTAGTAATTAGTGTATTTCAAGACATTGATATTTTGCGTTTTCATATCCGCTGTAAATGAACGAACGTAAGATTTCATTGGTGTTATAATTGTTTTCCCTTAGCAAACGCTGCAAATTTAAATTAAAAATTCGGGTGTAGAATAGCCCCGGATCCAGCGCACAATAAAGAAGTACCGGTTATGGCAAAGATTAGATATTACTACGACACCGAAACATGTAGATATGAGCGGGTTAAGACGAAAACCTCTGACCGGGTTTTGAATCTTGCGGGCTTCCTGACTGTTGCTTTTTTAATGGCTTTATTGATTGTTCCCCTATATAATCGTTACTTTCAGAGCACTGCTGAGGCCGTTTTACGCAAGGAAAATGACGAACTCCGGCTGTACTATGAAATGATGAACAAAGAGATGCTGCAAGCAAATCACGTATTAGCCGATTTACGGGAACGGGATGACAACATTTACCGGATTATTTTTGAAGCTGAGCCAGTAGCCTCTTCCGTGCGTGCAGTAGGCGTCGGCGGTATTAACCACTACAAAGAACTGCTGGATAAAGGGCTGGAACGAGAAGATATGATTGTGGATGTGATGCAGAAAATAGACAAGCTGAAGAAACAGATGTACGTTCAGACGAAATCATACGACGAAATTATTAAACTGGCCAAAAGCAAGGAACTGATGTTTGCCAGCATTCCGGCGGTGCAGCCCCTGGATAATAAAAACTTGACCCGGCTGGCCTCCGGCTACGGCATGCGTATCCACCCTATTTATAAAGTAAAACGAATGCATACGGGCCTCGATTTCTCCGCAGTGAAAGGAACCCCCATTTACGCCACTGGCGATGGAGTAGTATGCAAGGTAGCGGGCAATGTGGGCGGCTACGGCAATGAGGTACAGGTGAACCACGGCTATGGCTACATTACCTTATATGCTCACATGTCGCAATTCAATGTGAAAGTGGGACAGCACGTGAAACGCGGAGAATGCATTGGTTACGTGGGCAGTACAGGCTCTTCTACGGCTCCCCACCTGCACTACGAAGTGATTCACAACGGCACGAAAGTAAATCCAGTCCACTTCTTCTTCAACGACCTTACCCCGGCAGAATACCAGAAAATGCTGGAACTGTCGTCGGTAGAAAA
>JAZKGK010000302.1:0-20181 GCA_040385915.1 Bacteroidota bacterium | reverse complement strand
GGATGAGGTTGAAAAAAGGTATTATAGCATTGGCGAAGTGGCTGCTTTGCTGCAAGTGAATCATTCGTTGATTCGTTTTTGGGAAACGGAATTTACCTTTCTTAAACCAAAAAAAAATAAGAAAGGCGACCGCCAGTTTACCAAGCAAGACATTGAAATGCTTCAACTGATTTACTCCCTGGTAAAAGAGAAAGGCTATACCTTGCAGGGAGCCAAGGATTTCATCAAGTCGAAAGCCCACAAAAACGACGAACAGGCCGAAGTGCTTGCTTCTTTACACAAACTTCGCGCCTTCCTCACCGAGCTGCGAAACGGACTGGACAGCCAGTGAAATAAGTTTGGGAGTTTCTCTTATTTTTTTTCTAGTTTTTTTGACAAAAAAGCTGACAGCTTATGGCTGACAGCTATCAGCTTTTAGGGCTTCAGCATCGCCTTATAAATGCGGTAAGGATTAGACGGATTAGGCCCCAGGTGAATTTGCGAAGTAGTCATATACAAGTAGCCATCTGGACCAATGCCAAAACTATCAGGCCATTGCAAGTCGGGCGACTGAACCAAGGTATCAAGCTTGTTGTCTGGGTATAACCATAGGATGGCTTTTTGTTCCAGTCCTGACAGGTAGAGATTTCCCTTTTTATCGAACAACATCCCATCGACTGGCCCAGTCTTTTTTACTAGTTCTACCTTGGCACCAACCTGATCTTCTGTTAGGGTAGTGTCGCGCAGGTACTGGCTATCGATTCGGTAGAGGTTCTGGCCATGGAGGGCGTGGTAATAGAGATACTTACCCGTAGAATCTAGTTCAATACCATCGGCGTGAACGTAAGGACGGCTGCCATCGGGTCGACGGTAAGGCTTGCCATCAATGACAATATCGGTACTATCCGAGTGAGTAGACGGGTGTTTGTCCAGCACCCGGCGGGCTTTCCGTTTAGTCAGATCTACCACGATCAACCCTCCTATGCCCGAATCGGTAATGTAGGCGAAGTTGCGTCCGGCATCTACACGCACATCGTTTAGATAGCTGTCTTTGCGAAGCACCGATTTGTCGAATACCACTTGCTGGACAACACGATCGTTTTGCGGATCGATTTTAACCAATTTTGCGCCTCCCTCTATTATGCCTTTAAAGTTAGGATTGGCGGCATCGAGTATCCACAGAAACTCCCCTGCATCTACGTACAAGCTCTGGACACACACAAAATTATCTTTTGGCAAAGCCGTAGAATCGTACACGTTCCAGTTGTCATTAGGATAGAAAGCCAGTCCGGTCTTGGTTATTTCTGCTACCGAAGCCGTTACGTTGTCAGACCAGCGCGGATAGTTAATAAACATTCGGCCTTCCTGGGTAAGGGCAATGCCTGTCCACTGGCTAGGCGAGTGGGCTACTTCTGTTAGCAAAGGCGTAAACTTATGTTCCTTGCCGCCGCCTGTACAGCTTGTCAGGAGTGCAGCCAGCAGACAGGCAAAAATCACAGGAAGAATAATGGGCTGTTTCTGAAAGGGTTGGTTCATCGTGTTGAGAAAATTTTATATGATCTATACGTATGTAGGGGCTTCGGAACTTGATTTTGGACAGTAATTATCCATCAATGTTACGAGGTTCCTTTAATTTTAGTTATGAAGATGCCTGAAATTAACCATTTCCATAAACTTCTTTTAGCAGAGCCCTGTTTTCTCCAAAAGCCAAAGAAATAGCCTCTATCTCTTCCTGAATAACCTGCTGGCCAACAACTCGCTTCCAATATTCTGCTTCGGATGAGATAGTTTTCTTATGCTGCCTAATCAGATAGATCATTTATAAGACCTCTAAAAAACTTCCGACTCCGTATACGTATACAGGAACGAATAACACACGGTAACCTGCCAACCGAATATTGTTAGGCTGGTTCGATTGACTATATTTCACACACGCATCACCTATGGAAGATTTTCTTATTACCTATGGATACCTGGCACTTGTTCTAGGAGTGCTATTAGAAGGAGAAGCGGCATTAATTGCAGCTAGCCTAGCAGCCCATCAAGGATACTTGGTAATTTCGGCAGTGATAGGCACTGCTTTTGTTGTTACATTAACACTTGATTGGAGTTATTTCTTCTTAGGCCGATATCAAGGAAGAAACTTTCTTATACGCAGGCCTCACTTGCTGGAAAAAACCAAACGGATACACCAATGGATAGAACGCTATCCTAAAAGTCTGATGCTCTGTTTTCGCTTTATCTACGGTTTCCGGATATTAATTCCTTTGCTGATTGGCACTACGCAGGTTAAGGTGCGTCAGTTTTTATTATTTTCGGCTATCAGCACCTTGCTATGGTCAATTGCTTTCGGACTTGCAGGTTATTTCATGGGAGCCTTTCTTCAAACCCAACTCGAACGACTGAAGCAATACCAAACAATCATTATTGGAGGCCTTGTAGCTATCGGGCTGCTATTCCTATTATTCCGTTATCTCCGAAAAAAGCGAGCCCAAAGCTGCTAATACCCCCTCTAATGATGCTGGAGCAATGTCAACTTTTCTCCATTTAATCCTTGTATGTATACGTAGGCGACAAGCGATCCGACTTCTCACAAAAAACTAATTAACAGCATTTTACACATACTCCTCCTCGTATAGCAATAACCTTATTTTTGAAAATGTGCAGGATTATAGTGAAAAACTCTATCTTGTATTTTTTCCAGGAAGTCATTATCCAGCCAAAGTGCGAATTATCAAAGTATCTATTCACACCAGCCGAATCAAAAATGTTTTATGAACACTTTTTGATTCGGCTGGTGTGAATAGATTTTTGTTATTGGCTTTAGGCCTGCTCGTACGACAACTTTGCCTATATTTTTAATTTAAACTATCTCAGATGACTCCCATTTACTCAGCTATTGGCATCTTAATTATTGCTATGCTGATGCTGGTACTCCTGGTTATACGCATGACTATTAGCCAGAAAACGAGAGCGAAAGGAGCGAAAAAACGCCGTAAGAAGTTACTGCCTATGTTTTACAAAAAGAAAAAAAGAAATAAGCGGTGACTTACTATGGACTGAACAATAACCCATTGATTATCAAAACCCAATCTCCCTTTCTGCAAATTCCCCCATCTACTTACTTAGTTTCGAGTGGTTCCTTTGCACTTTGTTGTTTTCCCCATACTTTTGCTTTCCAAAATTTAACTAGATAATAACCCATTCTATGAGTGTATTGGTCAATAAGAATTCAAAGGTGATCGTACAGGGCTTCACCGGCTCTGAAGGTTCCTTCCACGCGCAGCAAATGATTGAATACGGAACCAACGTGGTAGGTGGCGTTACTCCCGGCAAAGGAGGTTCTATGCACCTAAACCGTCCGGTATTTAATACGGTGAAGGAAGCCGTAGCAGAAACCGGAGCAGATGTATCGCTTATCTTCGTTCCACCAGCCTTTGCTGCTGATGCCATTATGGAAGCAACCGACGCTGCTATCAAAGTCGTCATCTGCATTACCGAAGGTATTCCGACCAAAGATATGATGTATGCCAAGGAATATCTCAAGGGCAAAAACGTAACCCTTATCGGGCCTAACTGTCCTGGCGTTATTACTCCTGGCGAGGCCAAGGTAGGTATCATGCCTGGCTTTATTCACAATCCCGGCACCATAGGCATCGTGTCGCGCTCAGGTACACTAACTTACGAAGCGGTTGATCAAATCACTAAAGCGGGGCTAGGACAATCTACCTGCATTGGTATTGGTGGAGATCCTATCATTGGCACTACCACGAAAGATGCCGTGAAATTGCTGATGGAAGACCCGGGTACGGAAGCCATCATTATGATTGGTGAAATTGGCGGTAGCATGGAAGCTGATGCTGCTTATTGGATAAAAGAGCACGGTACTAAGCCTGTAGTAGGCTTTATTGCCGGACAAACCGCCCCCAAAGGTCGCCGGATGGGTCACGCAGGAGCTATCATTGGTGGAGCTGATGATACCGCGGAGGCTAAAATGCGAATTATGGCCGACTGTGGCATCCATGTAGTGCAGTCGCCTGCCGACATTGGAGCCACTATGTTGAAAGCCCTGGGAAAGAACTAATTACAAGCATTGTATTACCGATTAGCCTCCATTCTAGTTAACTCAACTGGTTATCTGCCTGAAGAAGCTTAATAAATAGATAAACTTAACAAGAAACTGGCTTCATATTGTACTGTTACTTTTGCAGCGTAAAGTTTCTTCATATTCTTATGTTTGGTTTTTAAAAAGGATTGCTTTTGGCAATCCTTTTTTACTTCCAGCTAGATTGGCACTTAATTTAACACCCCTATTTTTTATTCCTTCCGCCTTGTAATGGCTTCTCTAACTCAGGCAAGTTGACATGAATGCTTGTTTTTTTTAAATAGAATACATTCCTCAATCAAGTAGTTTTGTTAATTTAATATTACCCAAATAAGCCTCTAAAAGCCAAATAAATAGCAATTTGTTAAAAACTTGGTAATGAGCGTGTAAAAACCATTGACTTTCTTTGCAAAATAAAACTCATGGAATGCCTCATCAATCGAAAATCCATTACCGAACTATCGTTATATCCGATGTTCATTTGGGGACTTCCGGTTCCAAAGCCAAAGAGCTGACGCACTTTCTGGAGCAGCATTCCTGCGATAAATTGATCCTCAACGGAGATATAATTGACGGCTGGCAATTGAAAAAATATGGTTCTTGGAAAAAGAAACACACCAAGTTTTTCAAAGCAGTACTGAAAATGATTGAACATCACGATACCAAGGTGATATACCTGCGCGGCAACCACGATGATTTTTTGGATCAAATACTCCCCTTGCGCATTGGTAAGAACTTTTCTATTGTCCGTGAGTACATACTAAAATCGAAGGACAAGAAGTACTACGTCATTCACGGCGATATATTCGACTCCATTACCACTCACATGAAATGGCTCGCTCACGTGGGTGATTTGGGCTATACATTCCTACTTTGGGTAAACAAATGTTATAACCAGTACCGCGTCCAAAAGGGTCTTCCTTATTATTCCCTTTCCCAGAAAGTGAAGCAAAAGGTAAAGTCAGCAGTCAATTACATTACCGATTTCGAAACGCAACTAGCCGAACTAGCCCGAATTAAAGGCTGCGATGGTATCATTTGCGGACATATTCACCAAGCCGCTATCCGTCAGTTTGGCGATGTGCTATACCTCAATTCCGGCGATTGGGTAGAATCGATGAGCGCGTTGGTTTTGGATGATGAGGAGGATTGGAGCTTGGTTTATTATACTGAAACGTATAAAACACCCATAGAAGAGTCAGAAACTACCGACGATTGGGAAACGGCTGAAGAAGAAGCATTGAACGAGTCACTACAACATTTGATGGCGCTTAAGACTAAGCCTGATAGCTTTAAGCTATGAACTATCAGCTTTGAGTTGCCACCTTTTTAAGCACGGCCTTCTAAAGACAACCAGTAAAATAATCTAATAAAGCTTATTAGTTCAAGGCTGATAACTGACGGCTCACAGCCCCTTCACACCCATGAAAAAGCGCTTTCTGTTTATAGTACAGGGCGAAGGCAGGGGCCACCTGACTCAGGCCATCACTTTGTCTGGTATCTTGACAGAGGCTGGGCATGTCGTATCAGCAGTGTTGGTCGGTCGCAGCGAACGGCGCGAGATTCCGCCTTTTTTTTATGAGAAAATTACTGCGCCAGTCGTCAGTTTCGAAAGCCCCAACTTTGTATCCGACCCTCAGAGCAAATCCGTTCAGCTTATTCCTACCCTCACGCATAACATCCGTCGTTACAAAATCTTTCTCCAAAGCCTGAAGGATGTTCACACGTTAGTAGAACAATACCAACCCGATGTGATCATCAATTTTTATGATTTTCTGGGCGGCCTGTATTACCTGCTTTATAAGCCTGACATTCCTTTTGTCTGCGTGGGTCACCAGTATTTGCTCCAACATCCAGCATTTGAATTTCCGAAGCGAAGCTGGCTCAATCAATGCATTCTTAGCATCAATACCCGCACTACTTCGTTT
The DNA here is from genome assembly GCA_040385915.1 of Bacteroidota bacterium. Taxonomy (GTDB): domain Bacteria; phylum Bacteroidota; class Bacteroidia; order Cytophagales; family ES-bin-26; genus ES-bin-26. The sequence continues at coordinate 14,169 of JAZKGK010000302.1, read as the reverse complement.
GGTGCCGATAAGAAGCTGGCACTTTCCTTTCGCCCAATGCCCGATGTACCCCGCCTTGGGATAGCCGTTACACCTCCCCTTCTCCGGCAGGAAGTCTTGAGCGCTTCGCTACCTCCCGTGGCCGGCTCGCTGGATACGCAGCCTTATTTTTTAGCTTATATCAACCAAAACGGCTTCAGCGAGGAAGTTATCGCTTGGCATATGCAACACCCCGAGGTAAAGATTCACTGCTTTTGGGACAAAAAAGATGCTGGCAAGGAAGTGAAATACCACGAAAACCTGATTTTTCATCAGATAAATGACCAGAAATTTCTACAACTCATGCGCGGCTGCGCAGGGTATGTCTGCACTGCCGGATTTGAATCGGTATGCGAGGCTATATACCTGGGCAAGCCGGTGATGATTATTCCAGTACATAAGCATTTTGAACAAGCCTGCAATGCCTTAGATGCCCTCCAATCTGGTGCTGGCATTGCCTCCACCTACTTCGATTTCAGCCGGTTTATTGCTTACTTGCCTACGCATCAGAGTCAACAGCAGACTTTTGGAGAGTGGCAAGCACGGACAAAAGAAATATTTATCCGAGAACTAGAATCAGTTTGCCTGAAACCCAAGCCAGACACGAATGCCTCGGAACTTCCGCACAAAGTATATAACAGGCTTTTTCGTTATACAGGTAGCCTCCTCAAACGCCTAGCATTTGCCCTCTGCTAACAATGAATGCCCCCTTTCACCTAGGCTTTAATACGCAAATTTACTGGGCTTTGCATGGGCGGTCATCTTTGCCTAACTTTGACTAGTATTTATTTAAACCGCAATGAATTGACATTTGACTCTTTCAACTTAGACCAGGCTCTTCTGCAAGGCGTTTCCGACATGGGATATTCCTCTTGCACTCCTATTCAGGAACAAGCCATTCCATTGATTTTACAAGGAAAAGACCTCATTGGCTGTGCCCAAACTGGCACGGGCAAAACAGCAGCCTTCCTCCTTCCGTTACTTCAGCAAATTATCCACTCCGAAGGTAATTTTATTAAAGCACTGGTCATTGTACCTACCCGCGAACTAGCCAAACAGATTGACGGACTGATGGATGGATTGGCTTATCATTCGCCTGTGCGTTCCATAGCCGTCTATGGTGGTGGAAAAGGGGAAGATTGGTCACAGCAACAAAAAGCTTTCGACGAAGGAGCCGACATTGTGATTGGCACGCCTGGCCGGCTTATCGCGCACATGCAAACGGGTAAGCTGAAACTGGATAAAATTCAGCACCTGGTACTCGACGAAGCCGACAAAATGATGGACATGGGCTTTTACGACGATATTATGGGCATGATTGCTCAGTTGCCGACCCAACGGCAGACCTTGCTATTCTCAGCTACGATGCCTGCCCGGATACGCACCCTGGCGAAAAAGATACTGATAGAACCCAAAGAAATCAATATTGCTACGGCCAAACCTGCCGAAGGCATCCAGCAGTCTGCCTATATCCTCTACGATAACCAGAAGCTTCCTTTGCTTCGCCATCTCTTCAAACAGTTGGAAGTCGAGAGCATGATTATGTTTACCGCCCGCAAATCCAATGTAAATGAGATCGTGCGTTCGCTACAAAAAATGGGCCTGTCGGTAGAAGGTATCCATTCTGACCGTACCCAGGAAGAGCGGGAGAAAATACTCAACGATTATAAAAACCGCCAGTTTAAGATTCTGGTTGCTACCGACATTATGTCGCGGGGAATCGATGTAGAAAATATTAGCCACGTGCTCAACTACGAAGTCCCCGACCCGGAAGATTATGTACACCGCATTGGCCGGACAGCCCGGGCAGCGACCACTGGTGCCGCCATTACGTTGGTGAGCCCACAAGACCAGATCCGCTTAGATCGCATCGAAAAGTTAATCGAAAGAGAAGTACCAAAAATGCCCCTGCCCGAAGATTTGGGCGCAGCTCCTGAATACAATCCGAGCGTTCGCCATGCCCCAACGGGAAAGTTTGGTGCTAAAAAGAAAAGCTTTAGCAGAAAAACGGGATCCAGTAGCGCTTCTACTGGAACATCGGCCAACAATTCCCAGCGTCGGGGAGGAAACCCACGCCGAACCGAGAAGCCGAGTTAGATGGGAGAATGCGTAAACAAAAGCCCCGCCGGTTTGCCAAAAGAGCGATGCTAAAAAACAAGGCCTGGAAGAACTTGGACAGCACCTGGTTTACTGTGTAGCCATGGCAAAAAAGAAACTAAAAATAATGGTTTCCTCAACCGTTTACGGATTTGAGACAGAGCTTGAGCAGATTTATGCCATTCTCACAGGATGGGGCTATCAAGTTTTGATGTCTCATAAAGGAGCATTATTTATCGCCCCTGGAGCAGGCAATGCCACTGCATGCATTGAAGCCGTTGAAGATTGTGATCTATTTTTAGGAATTATCAGGCCCCGGTATGGCTCAGGAATTACCCATGATGAATTCAAACATGCCATCCTGATTGATAAACCCAGGTGGTTTATTGCTCATACCCACGTAGTGTTTGCCCGCGAGGTTTTCAAACAGTATATGTTTGAGTCTGATGGAACGCCTAAAGTTAATTTCAGTTACAAGAAAACGGATGTTATGGATAAAATTGATGTAATCCATATGTACAACAATGCCATTCAGCACGAAACTCCCATAGCGCAAAGAAAGGGTCATTGGGCTCAGCCATTCTTCCACTTTTCCGATTTATTGCTCTTTCTTGAGTATCAATTTAAAGAGAAAAACAAGATCCTGAGTAGATTGAAACTCCTTAGTAATCCTTTATGAAAGACGAACAACTCATAAAAGACCTTATTAAACTGGGTGAAAGCGAACAACTTGAGTTTGAAGAGTCTGTTCGTAAAGAAGATATTGCCAAAGCCATTTGCGCATTTTTAAATGCAGAAGGAGGCATCGTATTAGCAGGGATAAAAGATAATGGGGATGTTATCGGGGTTGAGCAAGCAGTCAGAATAGAAGAAGAACTTAAAACTTTTTTGGTTAGCGCTATTATTCCAGAAGCCCCCATAACAGTTTCTGCCGAACTCATAAATAATAAAAATGTAATTCTTATAAAAGTATGGAAGGGATCAAAACCACCTTATTTATTTAAGAATACCATCTATATCAGAAAGGGAAGCCACACGGCAAAAGCTAGTCCTAATAATATTTCAAAGCTTATTCTGGAACGTCAAAAAACGGAATTGCATTGGGAACGCCAGCCTGCTTTGGGAGTAGTTATTGAAGATTTGGACGAGTTTGCCATCAGAAACACCCTTAATGACCTGGAGAAATTTGGTAGAGGAAAAAACTTTCCTCTGAATCAAATAGAGGAATTTCTTACCTACTTCGGATTGCGTCAGAATGGAACTCTTACCAATGCGGCCGTTATACTTTTTGCCAAAGAGCCTGCCTGTTATTTACCGCAAATCCGGGTTAGATTAACAGTTTTTTCAGGTTCAAAAGCAAGTGATATTTTCCCTTATGATCGCATTCTGGAAGGTAACCTGTTTCGAAATATTGATGAAATAATACAATTCTTTGAGGTTAACATTGCTATTAAAAGTGAATTCAATCATGGAAACTGGCAGCGTATTGATTCGCCTTATCCTAAAGCCGCTTTACGGGAAGGATTACTGAATGCCTTGATTCACCGAGACTACGCCAATATTTCTGGCAGCGTATCGATTGCTTTCTATCCTGACAGGTTGGAAATAACCAATTATGGACAACTTCCTTCAGAGCTTAAACCTTCAGACTTAGCTAAAAATCATTTGTCCCTTCCACGTAATCCTGACATTGCCCATATTTGTTTTCTCAGAGGATGGATAGAGAAAATTGGTAGAGGTACTATTAAAATGTTTGAGGATTGCGCAGACAAAGGCTATCCTAAACCTATTTGGCAAAGCAAAGCAGGGGTTACAACACTTATTTTCCGTGAGATTACAGTTACTGCAAAAACCAGTGATGCTGTAAGTGATGCTGTAAGTGATGCTGTAAGTGATGCTGTAAGTGATGCTGTAAGTGATGCTATCAAAAGAGGCGAAATAGATATGCTAACTGCTGTTGTAAGTGATGCGCTAAGTAATATTGTAAAAATAGTAGCTAGGGAAGAAAAAGGTGTGCCCATTAATATACTGATAGAAAAGATAGGTAAGTCACGACCAACAGTTCAACGATACATTCAACTGTTAAAAACGCTTGGCCTGCTGGAGTTTAAAGGATCAGCTAAAACAGGTAAGTATTACCTAACAGCGCATGCATTAACGAAAATTGGCAAAGACAAATAAAACAGGATACTATACTATTGAAATTTGCCCAGATTGAGCCATAAAAGAAATTGGCATCAGTGCCTGGATACTTAGAACCTAGGTATATTAACTTATACTAAACCCAAACAAAAGCCCCGCTTAGTAGAAACTAAGCGGGGCTTTTTCATTTGGGGTGGAATATGGGGCTCGAACCCACGACCTCCTGAACCACAATCAGGCGCTCTAACCGGCTGAGCTAAAACCACCATTTGAGTTGCAAAAGTAACTTACTTGGTCAGATTCTACAAATGTTATTTAATATTATTTTCAACAATTTGGCGTTTTTCTCAAATACAAAACTCCGAACCTAACCCTGGTTTTGTATTTGAGAAAAAAACAATCAAGTGCAGAATACTATTTAGCAGACGTAAAGCGCTTTTCAGCACCTGCCCAATCTACCAAATTCCAAAAAGCAGTAACGTAGTCAGCGCGCTTGTTCTGGTATTTTAGGTAATAGGCATGTTCCCATACATCCAACCCAATAACGGGTGTTCCTTTGGTTTCAGCTACATCCATCAGAGGGTTGTCCTGGTTAGGGGTAGAAGAAATGGCTATCTCACCATTGCTCACGGTAAGCCAAGCCCAGCCAGAGCCAAAACGGCCAATAGCAGCCTTAGAAAATTCTTCTTTGAATTTATCAAAAGAACCAAACTTCTTGTCAATAGCAACCGCCAGCGTGCCCGTAGGATTTCCTCCGCCCGTAGGAGAAAGAATAGTCCAGAAGAAAGTGTGGTTCCAATGTCCGCCACCGTTGTTACGCACTGGCACTGGAAACTTGCTAATGGTTTGTAAAATCTCTTCAATAGACTTTCCTGCTGCATCACTGCCTTCCAGGGCTTTATTTAGGTTATCCACGTAAGCCTTGTGGTGGCGGTCGTGATGGATTTCCATCGTTAGTTTATCAAAATTAGGTTCCAAAGCATCGTTTGGGTAAGGGAGGGGTGCTAATTCAAAAGCCATTGTTTATCAAGAGTTAAGTTAAAGGTTGGTGTGACAACGCAGCAAAAGTAATTTATGTTCTCATATTTTTAAAAAAGTTCAACAATATTGCTTGACATTCTTCGCCGCGCACCCCAGTGAGCAATGTAGTTTTGGGATGCAAAACTGGCCTTTGTAAAGTAGAATAGCCCCGCTTCTTGTCTTCAGCCCCATAAACCACCCGGCTAACCTGCGACCAGAAAATGGCTCCCGCACACATAATACAGGGTTCTAGCGTAATGTACAAAGTACAATTAGTTAGATATTTGGCCCCTAAATACTGGGTAGCCGCCGTAATTGCCAGCATTTCGGCGTGAGCAGTTACGTCGTTTAGCTTCTGAGTCTGGTTATAGGCACGCGCAATAATCGTGTTCTGACAAGCTACCACTGCCCCGACTGGAATTTCGCCTTCTTCGGCTGCCCTAGCCGCCAGTTTCAAAGCTTCTCCCATAAAATAATTATCGTCGTACTCCATTAAATAGAGTTTATGAGTGTAAAGTGTAAAGTGTAAAGTGTAAAGTTTAGAGTTTAGAGTGTAAAGTTTAGAGTGTAATGCGTTAAAACTTTACACTCTAAACTTTTAACTTTTAACTTTTAACTCTCAACTCATAAACTTTTAACTCATTTCAAGCGTACGGATTTCATCACTGCCTGGGCGGTGGTTTGCCACTTGTCTTTGGCACGGGCAGCACAGGTAAAATTAAATACCAGTACTTTTCCATCCTGAATCGCATATTGAATATAGGAATACTGCCGTGTAACCGCCCCTTTGTTCAGCGATTGCTCATCGTCATCTACCACCTCAGACACAAACTCGAATACGGCAAACTGTCGTTTATTAACCATCTTCAACACGCCTTTCTGAATAAAATCAACCTTCGTATACATCGTCTGAATGGTAGACAGGTAGAAATCTTTGGCAATGGGTAAGTCATCCTTTCGCCAATGACTATTGGAAATATTAAAACCCAAGTCAGCACTATGGTCGGGACTGGTAAACATGGCCACCGGCTTGCGAAAGGTAAAGTACCGGTTGGCCATCTCGTCGTCGGTCATTCGAGTGAAGTTGGCTGGCATAGAAACGGTAATTCCTTTGGCTACTGTGACCTTTGCTAACTTGGGGCCATCGAAACTGCACAGGAGCAATAAAGAAAAAAGAAAGGGAATAACTCTCATAAGAAGATTGAGTATAGGCACCTATAAAGCACCCAGCGCATAGAGTGGATTAAGTTCATGGGGCAATGTAGCCGTTTTGGGGGAATTGGCAAAAACAGCCCGCCAATAACCTAGCCAGGTTAAAGCGATGCCCAGGCCAACTTTACAAGGAAACATGCTTAAGAAAGGTTTGTTGCCCCAGGAGCTTTCGCTCCTAAAAAGTTGCTCAATAGAATTACACTACTTTCCGGCAATAGTAACCCGACAGCGCCGCTAGACCGCCTACCAACCCGCCAATCAGTACTGTCGCCAATATGAGTAGCATTGAATTAGGGAGTGAAAATATGCCAGCCACCCGCGCCGTCAGAATGCCGCCAGTGCGCAAGTGAATAAGCAGGCTCATCCCTAACCAGCCTAAGGCAATGCCAACAAAACCGGAAATAAATGCCTTTCCTGAAGCCGATGCTTGCCAAAAAGCCAATCCAAAAGGAATAAGGGCAATCATCCACCAAGGCAAAAAAAGCTGAGCAACTATGCTAAGAACAAGTATCTGAAGAGTAAGCATAAGGTAGATCGGTTCGCTGGAGCGGTGTTGATATCGCTTTAATTTATTTTACTTAATGTCCATCTGGATACGATCCGACTATTCGTATCGTCTGGCTTGTACAGATAAAGCAATTCGTTCAGTTCTCCCTTTCGCCAGGTTTCAATCAGATTGTCATAATAAGGGCTGCCTGGGTTGCCCGACTGTCCACCAGGGTACACACCATAAGCTTTGGGTTCCTTGCCTAAAGCAACAACCATTCGCCAAGAAGGCCCGTTTCGCTCAGTGGTAGCATTGACAATACTGCTCCCTCCACCCGTGAGCAAATCCATCCGGCTTAGGGCTGGTATCCGAGCCAGGTGCATAATATCCGTTCCCTTCACCCGTCCCCATTGCCAGGAATCGCCAGGTTTGCCATACTTTTTCAGCAAGGTATCGGCAGTCGCCTTGAAAGTCAGGTTTACTAATTCCGCCAGGGTTTCTTGCTTATCTACCGTTTGGATATTATCGAACCAACGGGCTTGAGGTTCGTGTAAAATCATTTGTACGGTACGGTCACGGCTAGGGAAACGCATCTCCTGGCCTTCTCGGTTGCCAAATTCATCTGCCCAAATGGCTTTATTTAAATGGGTTCGCCAAAGTTCGAAGATACTGGGGCCAATGGCATTCGCATCGTTATTATATTTCCATGTAGAGACTTCTTTTAGCACCGTTAGCTGATCAGCATTGAGTTGCGTCGTTTGTACCAAGGGCAACAAGGCGGGCAATATCACTTGCGCATTAATGCTGAAATTATCGTTTTGCAGCATCCGCAAGCTATCGGGCGTAGCACGGTTCATAGCCTCCAGTCGTTGGTTGATGCGTATGCCGCGCTCAGGTGGCGCAAACTCCCAGTTGAGGTAATAGGGGTACAACGTATCGGTAGATGACTGATTGGCTGAACTGACGAAGCCACGAGGCGGATTTTTCACATGAGGGTTTTGGGCTTGGGGAATCCAGCCTTGCCAATCGTAGGCCGAGTCGGTGCCATCCAATACGAATTTGCCCTGGTTTTTCCATTTAAGCGGATATTTACCATTGGGCCAAATGGCAATGTCTTTTTCATTATCAGCAAAAATGAAGTTTTGTGCTGGCGCATTATAATGCGACAAGGCTTTCAGGTAATCGTCGTAATTTTTGGCTCGGTTCAATTGATAAAAGGTAGAGACATCGTTCGATTCCTCAAAGGCAATCCAGCGCATGGCGTGACCAATCGGGACTTGTTCGTTGTAGGGCTTTTCGCCGGGATTGTATACTACTGGTCCGTGGTGCGTGTACAAAACTGTATCTACCACGCTGGCTTTGCCGTGAATTTTGATTTCCTCCAACCGCTTTTTAATGGGTTTCCATTGCCCATCGTGCCAGTATTCGTTACGACTCCCATCTTTGAAACGAATCTCGTACCAGTCCATCACATCAGCATCCACATTGGTTACGCCCCAGGCTACATCGTGGTTGAAGCCAATAATAACACCGGGTGCGCCAGGCAGTGATGCGCCATATACATTCAGGTCGGGTGAGACCAGTTGAATTTGGTACCAAATGGAAGGCAAAGTCAGGTTCAGGTGCGGGTCATTGGCAAGGATTGGATAGCCAGTTGCGGACTTCTCGGCACTCACGGCCCAGTTGTTACTGCCGATGCCTTCTTCCTTTTCTTTCATCAAACTATCTCCGGTCATCTTGGCCACAAAACTCTGGGGAGCATCCGGCACTTTCAGCGGCGTAAAATCCAACGGCGTACCCACGGGGATAATGGGGGATTCGTAGAATGGATAATCAGGATACAGGTCTTTGACTACCTTCGAGCCGTATTTATTAAGGATATTGGTCATCCGTAGGTCGTCGCTACTTCCGGCCAGCGTATGCGTCATTTGTTTGGACAACAAGGCTACTTTTAGCGGTGTCCACGGTTCGGGCGCATAATCCAACAGCTTGTACTCAAGCGGATAATCCTTAGGCAAAAGCTGAGCGATATAAGCATTAATCCCAGCGGTATAGGCTTCTAAAACATCACGGGTGGCGGGGTCTGACATCATGCCTTTCAGCGAACTTTCGGCTCCGTATACCGTACCCATGCGCCGTTGATATCGATCCAGCGGCAGAGCCTTTTCTCCCACTATCTCGCACAAACGACCAGCAGCGGCATGCGTCTGAAATTCCATTTGCCAGAGTCGGTCGCGGGCAGTAATATATCCTTGGGCAAAATAAATATCGTAGTTATTGTCAGCAAAAATGTGCGGGATGTGCTTATCGTCGAATAGCACGGTTACTTTGCCTTTCAAACCAGCCAAGGGCAAGGCAACTGCTTTATCCATGTCTTCTCCTTCTGCATTTTGCCAGAAGCCCGTAAAAGGACTAAGAAATTTACCCACGGGAGGAGCTGGCCCTAGCTTACTATTTAGCGCATACACCAGCGCTACTGTCAACAGCAGGCTTAGAAGGGCTTTCAGTTGTTTCATACGGGTCTGTTGAGAATACCGCCTCAAGATAGGAAAAATGTCTGTGAGGACACCGATCTTGGGAGTAGAATACTGTATGTTTATAAAATGCTCATTCCACCCACATCCTCCAGTAGGAGACATAAAGAAAAGGTCTGTGAGGACACAGACCTTGGAGAATATCACTTAATACATAAATATCCCAGGTCTGTGTCCTCACAGACCTTTTTCCGCTGCGTCCATTTTATCCAAAGCGGTCAACATAGTGGGTTAGAAAAGGATAGCCTGAGGTTTCTTTTTCATAGTATCCTGCGGAAGAATAACTATAGGCTTCTGGGGAAGTAGCAAGGTTCCAGTGAGCTTGTAATGGATTATGGTGAATATATGTCAGTTTCTGCTCTGCTACCAACCGGCTTTCTATTTTTATGGCTAATGGATCGCGCTCCCAAAAGCGATAGACTCGCTCTTTCTCTGCCACGTAAAACAAGTCTAATATAGTAGGGTGATGGCTTCTGAGGTCAGTTTGTAGAAAGTGAGCAGTATATTTCTGAAAAGAAGCGTAAGGCATTTCCCTTCCATTCATTTCCAGCATTTCCCATAATACATGAATATGATTTGGCATTATGACAAAACCATACACTTTAATTTTAGATCTTTGGCATAGGTTATCCAGACTTTCTACGATTACCTGTTTATACTTATCGGGTTTAAGTAAATGCTTCCATTGATAAATAGTGGAAGTCCAAAAATACACTTCACCCAAGTGCATAGTTGATTTACGAGGCATCCTATGTTTATCCATTAAAAAGGCAATAAATTAGAAACGGTGTCGAAAAATAATCAAATTGATGGAGCTTTTGTGTAATGACCTCCCACTCAGTTCAAAAAACATGCTTGGTTTTTGTGAAATGTAAAAGGTCTGTGAGGACACAGACCTGGGAGGAGAGCATGTCATTTGATACATACCTGCTTCCAAGGTCTGTGAGGACACAGACCTTTTCCCTCCAACAAGTAAGGAATATTCTCTTTTACCTCCGCTCAAACTACACTTGATACATCATTAGTCCTAAAAATAGCCTTCCAAATAGGGCAGGTCGTGGACGAAAGCCAGGTACTGGTGAATACCCGCTCGTCCCATCAGAATTTGTTGAATTTCTATTATCCTTTTCACCTCCTTTTTATACTTCTTTTTTTCCTTATCCATCACCTTATCAGTAGACTGGTTGGGAACAATAAATTTGCGGAGCAGGGCGGCATCGGGTGAGAAAATGCGCTGCGTATAGTGTGCTGATTGAATCTCCTGCTGCTGACTTTTTAGTATCTTAATGTACTGCTTCAATTGATCCAGCTCTTTATTTTCTATTTCCAGGCTTTTTTCCAGGTGTTCTGACTCTTCAATTTCCAACAATTCTTTCCGGGCTTTCAATAGCTCGTACAAATCTAAATGCTGGTAGGCAACGGATACTTTTTGCATCAATTCTGTCCGTCGCCATTTTTTCTCCTCGTCCTGCTCCAAGTCGGGGTGAATACTCTTGACCAGACTCAAGTACAGGGAACGCATGTAGCGCTGTAAATCTAGCTTCTTCTTCACCTGCGGATCAATGGCATCCGGTTGAGGAGAATCTTCCGGCGAACTGTCTGCGGTTGGTTTTCTCTTCCGCCCTTGCTTTTTTTTCGGTTGTTCGGCTTCTTCTGGTTGCCCGAAAGGGTTGCCTCCAGGCGTTACTCCTCCGAAGAAATCATTCAAAATCTGTTCTATGTCTCCGGCTTGTTCCATTTCTTCTTCGTATTCACGCTTTTCGCGCGCGGTCATGTGCCGAAGCCTCACTTCAGTCATGTCCTGCCCAAACATTTCTTCCAGGAGCGCACAATTGTAAAAAAGCAGTTCCACGAGCGTCTTTTTTTCCTTTCGACTGAAAGACTTATCGGCCAGATTACTTTCCAGCGCCTGGTTTATTTCGAGCCGAACCGATAGGGTCTGATCCATCAGTGGTTTTATTTCCTGCTGAATGCGGTTTTTAATACTGGTCAGACTGGCTTCCCTGGTTTCGGCTTCCTGCTTCAGTTTTTCAATGCTGTTCAACAAGCGAGAAAACTCCTTTTTTGCTTTATCCAGCGGAGTTTCTACGAGTTTAGTCTTGCCTGGTTTTTTTACCAAGGCGTTGTCGTTAGAGTTTTGTGCAGCCACGGGCTTAAGGTTTTATTTACAAAATTAGTTAAAAATATGGGGCAAATGCCAATTTATCCACGATTCAGTTACTTTATCGATTCTGATCGACGATATATATTTTCTTAAAAACTCAGGCAAACTTCCAGTAAATTTGCAAGTATACCATTTGATTTATAACGATTGAAAGCCCCTCGACTCCTATTCATTACCCCGCCACTGACGCAGATTAATACGCCTTATCCAGCCACGGCCTACCTGAAAGGCTTCCTGACCAGTCGGGGTTTTGACGTACATCAGGCTGACCTGGGGATTGAGCTAGTGCTGGAAATGTTTTCCAAAAAAGGGCTGGTGCAAATATTTAAAGCCGTGCGGCAATCTCCCTGGGCGCAGGAGACAGGCGTAAAACGGCTATTACACCTGGAAAAAGATTACCTCCGCACTATCGGGCCGGTGATCCGATTTCTGCAAGGCAGCGACAGTACGCTGGCCAATGCCATTGCTTACGGAAATTACCTGCCCGAAGGAGCCCGATTTAATACAGTAGAAGACATGGACTGGGCTTTTGGCAGCCTGGGTATTACAGATCGTGCCCGCTTCCTGGCCACTTTGTACCTGGAAGATTTGGGCGACTTGATTCAGCACACCGTTTGTCCATACTTTGGTTTCAGCCGCTACGCCGAACGCCTGGGCATGTCAGCCACCTCGTTTGAGCCGCTGGAGCAGGCATTGAGTCAACCAGCCAACCTGGTAGACCAGATGTTGGAAAACCTAATGGAGGAAAAAATCCGCCTCTTCCAACCCGATGTAGTTGGCTTCTCTGTACCCTTTCCAGGTAATTTATATGGGGCATTGCGCTGCGCCAAGTACATTAAACAGCACCATCCGCACATCCGCACTACGATGGGTGGCGGCTATCCCAACACCGAACTACGCGACCTAAACGAACCTCTATTCTTCCAATACATTGATTTTGTGACACTTGACGATGGCGAAAGTCCGCTATTTCGCCTACTAGAATACCTGCAAGGGCAACGGTCTGCCCAAACGCTGCACCGCACTTTTATGCTGGAACAGGGAAAAGTAGTGTATCACAATGCCTTTGCTGAACGCGATATTGCCCATACCGAAGTCGGTGCGCCCGATTATTCGGATTTGAAGCTGAACCAATATTTGTCGGTCATTGAAGTGGCCAATCCGATGCACCGGCTTTGGAGCGATGGCCGCTGGAATAAGCTCACGGTAGCGCACGGCTGCTATTGGATGAAATGTTCGTTCTGCGATGTCACGCTGGATTACATCGGTCGCTACGAAACCGCCCCGGCCGCCCTTCTGGTCGACCGCATCGAGCAGGTGATTGACCAAACCGGACAGACGGGTTTTCACTTCGTAGATGAAGCCGCTCCTCCCCTGGCGCTTCGTGACCTCGCCATCGAGCTTCTGCGTCGGAATGTTTCCATTACCTGGTGGACGAATATTCGCTTCGAGAAAACCTTCAGCGATGATTTATGTCGTTTGCTGGCGGCCTCAGGTTGTGTGGCCGTATCGGGCGGCCTGGAAGTAGCGTCGGATCGGTTGCTCAAGAAGATGGAAAAAGGTGTGACCATTGAGCAGGTGGCGCGGGTAACGCAGGCATTTACGCAAGCGGGCATTATGGTTCACGCCTACCTGATGTATGGCTTTCCCACCCAAACAGACCAGGAAACCATTGATGCCCTGGAAGTGGTGCGCCAATTATTCCAGAATGGCATCATCCAATCGGGCTACTGGCACCGGTTTGCAATGACTGCCCACAGTCCGGTAGGCAAGCATCCGGAAAAATATGGGGTTGTAGCCGTAGGACCAGAAAAAGGCACTTTCGCCTGGAACGACCTTCAACACGACGATCCCGAAGGCTGCGATCACGAATGGTTCGGGCCGGGACTGGCCAAAGCACTTTACAACTACATGCACGGCGTATTTCTCGACTCACCGCTGCACACTTGGTTCGATGGAGCATCGCCCGGTAGCAACGGAGTCCGCCTTCCTATTCCACGCACCACCATCGCGAAAAACCTGATTGCGCGCGCCATTGAAGCCCCTGGCAAGTCTGATAGTCTGCGTCCGCATAGCCGGATAGTATGGCTGGGCAATGCGCCAGAGCTGGCTTATTTGCAGGGAAAGAAAGGAAAAATGGCTGTCTTGCGCTTCTTTGAAAAAACCGAAGATTTTGAACTCAAGTTAGCGCCAATCCTGGGCGAATGGCTGTACGAACAATTCCCGGCCTTCATGCCTGAAAGCGAGCAAGGCATTTTACTAAAGAACCTGGAAAGCCATTTCCCCTCGGAATCGCCCCTTTCCTTCGCCGATTTCCTGCAAAGCGGTACCTGGAAGCTGCTGCGGGAGAAGGGTTTGGTGTTAGTGTAAACGAAAGAGCTGGGGTAAGTCTGGTGAAGTTTTTCACATTTGACTCAAGCCTGATTTATATTCTACATATTTTACGAAATGACAGAAGAGCAAGAATTAGCAAAATATTTACTTAGTTGTACTTT
>JAZKGK010000301.1:0-3709 GCA_040385915.1 Bacteroidota bacterium | reverse complement strand
GTAGAGATCATTAGTGTACCACACAGATATAACGACGATAAGTAGCAAAACCGGAAACTTTTGAGGGCGCCCCCCCATCTCAAGTACTTAATTATAAGTTTTTAGTTAGACAGCGAAAAGACGCTTACTCCCTGGTATTCTTTAAAAAAAAGTACACCTGCGCCTTGGCTACATTAATATTAGCCGGATTAGCATTCACCGTTATCAGGTAAGTAGCCAATGGAGTCAGTTTATAGTCTGGTCGCAAGCTCATACTCAAGCTATTAAACCGATAAATCTGTTTGAAGTGCTGATTTTCAGGTATCCCCATTGTCTGGCAAGTGCGTTTGGCGCGTTCAATGGGTTCTAAGATCTCTTCAAAACTTTCTAACCCAAGCATATCCAGCAAGTCGCTGGCATATCGTTTAAATTGGGGATTGGCTTCAAAAAGAACCAGCATATTACTGGCGCTTCCTAAGCCGGAAGTTTCCTGGCTAGGGCCATCCCAAGTGTCAGAAAATTGATCAGGTGCGTGTCGCATAGTTTTCTTTGTTTAATTGAGCCAACTTTCTAAACAATTCTATTTCCTGTTCCGATAAGTCCTTAGGCACACGTATATTTATTTTAACGTACAGGTTTCCAAACTCATCCGCTTTGTCGTAAACCGGCATGCCCAGGCCTTTTAAACGCAGCACCTTTCCACTGTCGGTACCTTTGGCAATATCTATATTCATGGTGCCTTTCAAAGTCTGAATATTGGCTTTATCGCCCAAAACGGCCGTATATAAATCAATAAAAGCCTCCATATGCAAATCATTCCCTTCTCGTTTTACGTTCGGATCTGGGGTTATGTGCACGGTTATGAGCAAATCACCGGCAGGGCCGCCACCAATACCGGAGCCACCTTTCCCTTTGAGTTTGATTGTCTGGCCGTCGGAAATTCCCGGCTTTAATTTGATGCGAAGCTTCTGCCCAGCCAGTTCCGTTTCGCCCAGGTCAATTACTTTACTGGCGCCCTGATAAGCTTCCAGGAGCGAAATCTCCATTTCAGCCCGGAAATTCTGTCCAGTACTAACGGTGCTGCGACTCTGTCGGTTACCAAATATTGACTCGAAAAAATCGGAGAAGCCGCCACCCGCTCCGCCATTGCCAAACATTTCCTCGAATTCACCATTGGTATACGTCCGCTTTTGTCCGCCTCGGGGTCCCTGGCCGCCATACCCACTGTTGGCGCCTTGTTGGGCATATTTCCAGTTTTCGCCTAATGCGTCGTATTGTTTACGCTTTTCAGGGTCAGCCAAAACGGCGTTGGCTTCATTAATTTCCTTGAATTTGTCTTCTGCTTGCTTGTTGCCCTGGTTTTTATCTGGGTGGTATTTCACAGCAAGCTTCCGGTACGCCTTCTTAATGTCGTCGGTACTCGCTTTCTTATCAACGCCTAAAATTTTATAATAATCCTTGTATTCCATGTCTTAGTTTTTCACAATGGTTTCTACTTTCATTCAGTCCTATTCGCCAGGGAGTACCGTGTTTTATGATTGCACTAGTATTACGTAATTCCCAGGCGAAAGTGCTTCTTTCACGCAAACTCTTTTATCGTCGCTCTCAATTTACAGATAGGATAATTACGAAAAAAATACTAAAAAATCAGTATTGAAGATAGCCGTTCACTTCCTTATTTTCAGAAAAGCTCAAAAATTAGTTTTTAAAACACCCATGTCGATTAAACTTTTCACTATTGGGAATAAAAATTCTCAAGGTTTTATGTCTGGTGTGAAAGCTGATTTTGATTTATATATGAGTAATTAGCGTGCGAAATTCATTCATACCGTAATGAATTCCTTGCACTAAAATTTTGCTTACGAACTTAAACCCAATTAATTTCCTATGAATTACCCGATTGTATTAATTCACGGCTATTCCGACGTGCCAGAGTCGTTCGATAATTGGCGGAAAGCCCTCATCAAAAATGGTTACAACGACAAAGACATTCATACCTGCGGATACCGCTCGCTTACCAATGAAGTAACCATCAAAGACATTGCAGAAGGTTTCGACCGAGCCCTCCGACTACAGGCTGGCCTTTCGAAAGATGAACCGTTCGATGCCATTGTACACTCTACTGGCATGTTGGTACTTCGCACGTGGCTAACCACTTACGCTAAAAGGAAACGCCGCTTGAAGCGCATGATCGCCTTGGCACCAGCGAGCTTCGGCTCTCCTTTGGCGCACAAAGGCAGAAGTTGGTTGGGAGCTATTTTTAAAGGCAACCGTGCACTAGGGCCTGACTTTTTGGATGCGGGCGATTTGGTATTGGATGGGCTGGAATTGGGCAGCCCATATACCTGGGATCTAACGCACCGTGACCTGTTGAGCAATGAGGTATTCTACGGACCGGATGAAAAAACCCCTTATGTATTTACCTTTTGTGGCATCAAAGCTTATTCAGGACTGCAAGGGTTAGTTACTAACCCAGACGGTAGCGATGGAACGGTTCGCTGGGCTGGCTGTTCGCTCAATACCCGGAAGATTATCTTAAACCTCACCCTGGAACCTGAAGCCGTGGATGCGCAAAGCCCCGAAGTAGTTATTTCTGCGGAAAGAGAAGAGGATTTAAACGAAAAAGAAGACCAGAAAGAACGCATTTCGTTTGCTAAATGGCAAAAAGATGAACGGTGCCATTTGACCATTCCCTTTGTCCCAATGGAGGGCTTGAACCACAATACCATCATTATGGAACCTTCTGAAGAGCTTATTAAACTGGTAGTGAGTGCCCTACAAGTATCTACTAAGCAGGAGTACGATCAATGGAACGAAAAGGCAGTAAAACAGACGGAAAGTACGGTAAAGAAGATAAAAAAATGGCAGCAGTTTTTAGTGCATGCCGTAGATGAGCGGGGAGATCCGATTTATGATTATAACATTGCCATCGTGGGCTGGTACAAAAATGCGCTCACTAAACCGAAGCCCGTCGAAGTAGATGTCCATACTTATAGTGGTGACAAAAGTTATCGTTGTTTCCACATCAACCTCAGCGACTTGGCACTTGAAAACCTAGCAAGGCTTCGCATCGAGATCATTGCCTCTTCGGGTACCGACTTATTGAAATATTACGGTCACTTACAAGCTAATGGACAGGAGGTAGATAATGGCAACTGGACTGCGGTATTGGAAATGGATGATATGATTGGTAACGCGGAGGTGCAATTTTTTTACCCGTTTACGACTACGCTGGTTGAATTGAAGCTCAACCGCGAACCAGAACCACCCAAGGATGTAAATAAGGTAGCCTGGTTTCACGTGGCTAAATAGGCATTCGTTAGCAAACCTAATTGCCGAATGAATAACTGCATTAGCCTGTACTAAGTGGAAAACGCTTGTTACGGGCTAATGCAGTTTATTAAGTAGATGAGCTGATGAAGGGATAAAACACTGGCTTTGACCCTAATGGGCAAATACTAATTACTCAGACCTATAGGTTTCTTCTTTTTGCGATCTTTCACCTCTTCCGTCATTTGGACTTCCATCTTTTCCTGATGGTTGTCTTCGGCTTCGTCTATGGAGTGTGATTTTCCAATATCATTTTGTTTCTTAGCTAATTCAGCCAATTGACAATAAAATTCCCGCAACGTATTTAACTCATCCTGAGATAGATCTTCGATACTTACCATCCGGTTGCTGGTGTGTTTATTAGCAGCCAACAACTCGTTTAGCTTCAACTGCACGGCCA